>CBDUEX010000021.1:0-10683 GCA_965366305.1 uncultured Bacteroidia bacterium
GGAACTGCAGTTGAAGGAACGGACTACGCACTTACCTCAACAGCAATGTTAGTATTTAATCCAGGAGACGCAACAAGCAAAATGGTTACAATGAGCATTACAGACAATGCAGTTGTTGCAGCTAATACAACGATTGAATTATCCTTAATTAACTTATCATCTAATGCTGTTTTCGGAAACGACTCAACAGCAATGGTAACTATAATCAACGACGATTATCAAGTTTCTACAATTGCAGATGCTGTTATGTTGGATGGCGACTTAGCTCCAACTAACGAAGACATGAAGTATGAACTAACAGGAGTTGTTTACGGTATTGATATGGACGGAAATAATGGTATATCATTTACAATTATTGACAGCACAGACGGAATCAACATCTTTAACTTCAATGACGTTTCAGATTACGTGGTTACTGAAGGAGACGAAATAACTGTAAGAGGAAGAATTGATTTTTATAACGGACTTTTAGAATTATTTGCAGACAGCATTAAAGTAAATTCTCAAGGAAATGCTTTAAAAGACCCAATTCAAATTCACGCACCAGGAGAAATTCATGAGTCTGATTTTGTTCAGCTTAACAAAGTATGGATTGCAGACGGAACTACGGAATGGCCAGATAATAACAATGTTTTGGTAACTAACAAGTTCCAAGATACTTTCCAAATTCGAATCGATAGAGATACCGATATTGAAGGAACTCCAGTTACTTACGATACAATGACTATCGTTGGAATCGGCGGACAATTTGACAACTCTGCTCCATACGACGAAGGCTATCAAGTGTTCCCAAGAGCATTAACAGATATCATTGAGTATGTAAACAACCCAGCAACTACACCAACTTTGTCTATTGAAGTTAGCGTATATCCTAACCCTGCAAGCTCTACATTAACAATTGTAAGTGCAGAGAAATGGAATAGCTACGCAGTTTACAATACTATCGGTGTAAAAGTGTTAGAAGGCAAAATGTTAAACAACACATTGCACGTTGGAGACCTTACAAATGGTAATTATATTTTAAGATTAAACTCTGCGAATACAGCAGGAGTATCTCAATTTATTATCAGTAAATAATTTTTATTAGAACTTTTGAAAAGGGGAAACGCATTTGCGTTTCCCCTTTTTTATTTACTTGTAACTACAAGCCTCTTTGTGTATTGGTTAAGACTGTCAATTACTTCAACACTATAGTTTTGTTGCAACCAATTGTATGTTGAATGGTGGGTGATTAGCAACGTATCTCCGCTCTTAACATGATACATTCTTTTTCTTTCTATATCAACACCTTTCTCGTGTTTTAACTTTTTAACATAAAACAAATGAGGTTCAAAACCATAAATGGAGTCGAGTAGAATGGAAGTGTTACTCGTTAAATTTTGGCTTAAATCGTTGTTTTTGAGGCAGTAAGATATACCGTATGTTTCCCAGTTATAGCTTTCCTCTACCGGGTTAAAAGCCCAGGAGTATGCCGCTTTATAAGGATAGATTAGAGCTCCAACTAGAATTATTGAGATGATAGTCGGCTTCAGTTTAGTGAGATTGACAAAACTAAACAATCCTATTCCTATAAAAACCGACAAGAGGGGTAGAACCGGAGCTAGGTACCAAAAGTTTGATGTTCCATTAGAAATTACAACAAGAAAAGTAGCAAAGGCCAAAAAGGACAATACTAATCCTTGCGACCTACATTTTTTTAGAAACAGAGGAATAGCTGCCAATGGCACAAGAAGCACCCAATAAGAGAATAGGTTTTTAGTTAGATGGTTAACATAATAGAATGCGTCTGAATCTTGGTAGTTTAAATTCTTACTTGTGTTAAGATACCTTGGGAAAAGTTCATCGTTCCATACCAAACTCAGATAACCTGGCTGTCTTGACTCTCTTAGTAAATAATAGCCCACAATCACCATAATTGCACCAATAGTGGCAATATAAAAATGCTTTGATTTTAAGATAGACAACACGCTCTTGGAGTAAATAAAATAGAGAAGTACAGCCGGGGCAAACATTAGAATAGTGATGCTTTTTGTTAATACACCAAAGACCAGACAAAAGAAGAGGCAATAGACATAAAGAGGCTTTTTATTACGGACATAAAGAAAAGCAAAAAAGACAAAGAGTAAACAATAGAATGTTACCAACGCATCGTGATCGCCAAAACGGCCTACATGCTCACCGTAGAAGCCCGAACTTGTTGCTAGAATTCCAGATGAAAAAAATGAGAACACAATGCTTTTGGTTGAAATAAACACAAAACAAAAAACTAGAATAAGTGAGAGAACAGAAGCAACAACTGAAGGGAGGCGAATTGACAACTCGTTTAGCCCAAACACTCTCATTGTCAACGACTGAAGCCATGTGAGCAGGGGAGGTTTTAAGTTGTAGGTTTCTGGTTCGTTTTTGTAAGTTCTGGTGATAAATTCGCCCGTTTCATACATCTCAATTGCATTAACAGCATTTCGAGATTCGTCCCAAAGCCGAAGTGGCAATGTGTCAACTTTTAACCAAAGCGGTACGCTTAGTATAAAAAAACCCAAAACCAGAAGAGGTATTTTTATTGTCCTAAGCAGGTGTTGCATTAATTAAACTTGGATTCTAGATACAATTCTTCTTTTGTTTTGCCTTCTTTTAAACCATAGTAGAGTTTCCTGGCGTCCATGGCATATAAACTTGAGTTATAGTTTAGTAAGATTTTCTCAAACAATGCTAATGCGACATCTGGTTTATTTAGAATGTGCAAGTTGATGTTTGCAGACCTAAACAAAGCATTGTCTGCTAGAATATCTTCGGAATGAAGTGTATATACTTTTTCGTATAATGTGTTGGCCTCCACATAATTACCTAGTCTTTCTTGCACCTTGGCTTTAAGGTAGTATATTTCATCACTTAAGGTATGATTGGGATATTTAAAAGGCAATAGATTTAGCAGTTCTGTGCATTTATCTATTTTATTTTGGAACAAATAAAATTCAGCTTGGGCATACTCAATCATTGCGTCTTCGGTAGTGTCCAATCCAGTGTTGTCTTGAATCAACAAGGCCAGTTCAATTGCGTTGTTACTGATCAACTGACTTGTTGCCGTTTTTAAAATGTCAAGTTGACCCTTTGCCCATTCAAAATCTCCAGTAAAATAAGAAAGCTTGGCATGTCTAAACTTGGCTTCTTGGCCCAGAGGGTCTTCTTTAAATTCTTTCTCAACCTGGCCATAGAGCAACTTTGCTTCCCATATTTCATTGGTGATGAGGTATGCGTCCGCAAGTAAAAGCTTGCTCTTAGCAAGAGTTTGTGGTTGTTGTCTTGGAACAGCAATTAGTTTTTCAAGAAGTTTGATTCCCTTGTAGGCGTCTTTGTTATAAAATATTTCCAATTCAGCCAATCGATAGATAATTGCAGCTGTCTGTGCATTTTCACCGTTTCGTGCTATAAAAGAGTTGATACTAGTTGTTAGTTCGTTTATTTCTGCTTCGGTGGGAGAGAAGCTAGTTGTGGTTTTCAAATAGAGTGAATTAATTAAACCACGTTCAGCGTCTAAGTAAAAGCTCCCATCTTGTCCTAAACCTAAAACATACTCATATGCTTTGGTTGCTGTGCTATATTCTTGATTGTTTATACAAAGATTTGCTAAAGAAATTACTCGATACCCGTCTTCTTTGTTTCGTTTATCCATTGAAATCACTTGTTTTAGTGCCGCCGAATACTTCTTTTGTTGAAGGTAGCTTTCAAGAAGTAACTCGTTAAAAACCTGATTGTTAGGATACTTCTGTATGTATATCAATGTTTGGCTTTGAAAATAATCTGAAGCTGCTTCGCTTTCAAAAATGTAGTCAATTCTTCGAATTACTCTAGCTAGATTGTTGCCGTCGGATAACAGCACCTCTAAAGCAAGATCAGTAAGGTCTTTGGTGTTGTTGTTTAGTTTATACAATCCCATTAATTGGAGATAATAGTCTTGGAATCCATGTTTTTTAATAGCGTTTTCATAGGTTTCAATGGCGAACTCAGTCAAATGCCGTTTCATAAACGACTGTGATAAGACATGAGCCAAATTGCGATTAGATGAATTGGATTTAATTAAACCCTGAAAGTACTTTTTAGCTTTTTCTTCTTCGTCAAATTGAAGGTAAACAAAACCAATATCTACCTTGTAACTGATGTTGGATGGGAAGTTTTTGACTTGTTTTTCAACTAAATTAAGAGCTTCCTTCTTGTCTTCTGTCGCAATTAGTGCATTTAGATAGTTCTCGTATATATAAATAGAGCCTGAGTTTTTTCTAAAAACTTTCTTATATAAGTCTATTGCTTTTTCATACTCTCCATTCTCATAGAATTGAGCGGCAAGCTGCTCATCAGTACTTTGGGCACTGCAAGCAATGCTCACTAGCAAAATGGATAAAATAAAGCTGAATCTCATTGTATAAGTAACGATTATTTGTTTGATCTTATTCTTACAAAGATAAGTAGAAGCAGAGATTTATGGGCCAATGTGTTTCTGGCTAAGACCTATTGCTGCCAAGAAGAATTAAAACGCGATATTTATTTGTGCAAAATAATTAGGTAAGGACTGCTAATAGGAGTAGTTTTGTGCGGCAAATAAACAATCACCTTATTTGCGATGTCTCAACAAAAAAATCCCAAAATTTCTTATCAAGGTTTAACATTTGACGATGTGCTCGTTTTGCCTCGTTACAGCGAAGTTCTTCCAAGAGAAACAGTTACTAAAACAAGACTTACACGTAACCTAGAAATAAATATTCCAATAATTAGTGCGGCAATGGATACTGTTACAGAAGCAGATTTAGCTATTGCAATGGCCAGAGAGGGTGGCATAGGTATAGTACACAAGAACATGACCATAGAAGAACAAGCTTGGCATGTAAAGAAAGTTAAACGTTCTGAAAGTGGAATGATTAAGGATCCAATTACCCTTCAAAAGCACAATACTATTGATGAGGCCTTAAGCCTAATGAAGGAAAACAGAATCGGCGGGATTCCGATTACTGACGATAACAATATTTTGATTGGCATCATTACCAATAGAGATTTGAGGTTTCAAGTCAATATGAAAACAGCTATTGAGAATGTAATGACCTCAAAAAATCTTATTACAGCAGCCGTTGGAACAGACCTTAAAGAAGCAGAAGCAATATTACAAGAGTATAAGATTGAAAAACTACCCGTAGTTGATTCAGACCGAAAACTACTTGGTTTAATTACGTTTAAGGACATTCAAAAAGTTACAAATCACCCAAATGCATGCAAAGACAAGTTTGGTAGATTAATGGTTGGAGCAGCCGTAGGCGTAACCGCAGACACCATGGAAAGAGTAACGCGATTGGTTGAAGAAGATGTTGATGTTATTGCTATAGATACAGCACATGGTCATTCTAAAGGCGTAGTAACCGAACTTAAACGTGTAAAGGCAAAATACCCAGAACTTCAAATAATAGTTGGAAACGTTGCTACAGGTGAAGCGGCTAAATATCTTGCAGATAACGGAGCAGATGCTGTAAAAGTAGGTGTAGGGCCAGGCTCCATTTGCACTACTCGTATTATCGCAGGCATCGGAGTACCACAATTAAGTGCAATCATGGAGTGTGCCGAAGCTTTAAAAGGAACAGGTGTGCCAATCATTGCTGATGGCGGAATTCGATACAGTGGTGATCTTGTAAAAGCAATAGTTGCTGGTGCAGACACCATAATGGCTGGAAGTCTTTTTGCTGGAACAGAAGAAAGTCCTGGAGATGTTTCTTTTTATGAAGGCAGAAAAGTTAAGTCGTACAGAGGAATGGGTTCGATTGAAGCCATGAAGCAAGGCTCTAAAGACCGCTATTTTCAAGATGCTGAAGAAGAAATTGGAAAACTCGTTCCAGAAGGAATAGTTGGAACTGTTGCATACAAAGGGAGTTTAGCTGAAGTAGTTTATCAGTATATTGGTGGATTACGAGCAGGTATGGGATATACCGGCTCTAGCTCTATTGAAATGTTAAAACAAGCTCACTTTACTCGAATTACAAACTCAGGAATGCGAGAAAGCCACCCTCATGATGTTACGATAACCAAAGAGGCTCCAAACTATAGCAGATAACTTTAGTACTGTAATGTAAACGAAGGGCAAAGCCTTTCATTCTCGGTCAAATTTAATGTCTTATTGAGAATTGCGAGTGCGAATCTTTTAAAGAATGACTGATTAAAAGTGTTGTATTTCGCTAAGCTGAATTCAAGCGAAACACCAGCTTCTTCTGCAAGTTTTTGATATTGACGAAAGGAAAGAGTTCTTTCTGCCCAATTGCCGGTATTAGGATCGCAAGTATTTGTGCCCAATATTGATTTATTATTTTCAGAAATAAGGCCTGTTTTAAGAAAAGCTATAATTTCAGATTTTATTAAACCCCTTGTTTGACTAACCGCTTCATTCAATTTTTCTTTAGAGATATTAGGATTGAATTCTTGAATTATACTTTCGCGTAATTCCTTATAAGGCAACGAGTTATCTCGGCTCTTAATGATGCTTTTTTTGTTTCCTACGTGTTCAGCCGTATAATGAATTCTAGCAAATTCCTTGCTTCTAAATATAGCGTTTGATACGGCTGCAGTATTATGCCGGTTAGTCTTAGCTTTTGATGTTACACTAAAGAATTCTTTAAGATCATAAACGTGTTCGATTACATCTCGACTACAAACAATAGATTGGTCAAGATTATAATCGGTCAGCAAACTGTAGTCTCCAGATCGATAGTCAATATTCTTAAAGCCCATACTGGTATTGATGAGTTGTGCGTCTTTTGTACTTATTGGATCGATGTCGATATATACAACTTCTTTAAACCCTATATAACTGTAAAAAGCAGAGTTAAACCCTATGCCGCCCCCAAAATCGATAATTTTATCATAAGACGCTACTTGGTCAATTCCGTTTAAAAGCTCACATGCCAAATAAGTGTTGTATTCAATGTTTTCAAGATACTTTAATACATACGTTTTATTATATTGCTCAAGGTCTAATGATTTGATATCGAACGATTTATATTTAACTACAAACGCAGCTGCAAGGGAGTTTAATTGAAGATTAGGACTAAATTTCATCACTGCTTTCTACGAGTATTAATTGTCCCTCATCATAGCTTATTTTTACAACACCTGTGTCGAGAACAAAATTACTTGTTCCACTTCTAGACCCAAATTCAAGGTTTTCCTCGATCAAGTTATACTTCAAATTTTCAGTAACAATATTTGTTACTTTACCCATGGGGATAAGGGAAAGGGCAGAGCCTTTTGGATAATGTTTTGCGTATTTGTTGGGAAGAACAAACACTCGACTAAAGTCATCATATAATACAATTCGGTAAGCATTAAATTTGGCTAACGATGCGATATTGTTCAGCGTATGATCCACTCTGTTTCCAGTTGCCCAAAGCACATTGATGTCATTGAAGTTCTTAGAAATGAGATAATCTATCCCCTTTTCTAAATCGGTAGAATCTTGATCTGCGATATGTATAAATTCAACATCAATATCATTGTCTTTTTCGGTAATGCTATCGAAATCTCCTAGCACAACATCGGGTTTTATCCCTAATTTTTGTATGCGTTGATAGGCACCGTCAAGCACAACTACAAATGGACACCATTCCATTATAGCAGTGAGTAATTCATAAGAACAACTAGCACCATTGGCAATAATTAGGGCCGGCTCTTGGCCCTCTTTAACAAAGTGATGTGAAGACATTTTAGTGCAATATTCAAACAAACTTAATAATATCTCGAATTTGAAGGCTTATTTTGTGAAGAATGAAAAAATCTGCAAGTGCTATATTTTTCTTAGTTGTAATCTTAACAGGATGTCGCAAAGAAAAGTTTAGCTCAGAGAGCGAATGGCTTGGACCCGTTTTAAAAACAAAGCTTTCGCTTATTGATATTTTGCCAGACACCCTCGTTAAAACAAAAGGAGACAATACTGTTGACTTAGTTTTTGATTATTCATATGGCATAAACAGCTTAGAAGATGTCCTTATTGTGCCAGATCGTGTTGAGACTATTGAAGTTTCACTTGAATCATTAGTGCTTGACGACAGAACATTTACCGACACGCTTACCCTGTTAGAAATGTATCCTCAAAGTGCTCTGCTACATGGACAAAAGGCCGACTTACCAGCACAAGACATTGCAACAAATCAAGGTACGGTAATAGACGTTACAGAACAGTTTTTTAAAACAGCTAAATTTATAGAAGGGTTTATTGATATTGAAATCAGTAATGACCTACCCGTTGAAGCCGAATTAATTGAGTTTCAGTTACTTAATGACGGCGATAAAAGTGTAATCCTTTCTGGTTCAATTACTGACTTACAGCCTTTTAGCAGTGATTCTCAAACATATTCCCTTGCAGGAAAAACGGTTGATGGAGTTATGGAAATGAGGGTCAGTAGGATAAAAACCAAAGCGAGTGTTGGTCAAGTTGACATCGACATCTACAAAGGGTTACGCACTACACTTTCGGTAAGAGACTTAAAACCCGAGTATGCAACCGCAGTTTTTCCAGCACAAAACCTAGTGGAGAGAGAAGATGAAACGAAATACGATTTTGGCGGAGCAGAACTTACAAGAATTGAGGTAAAATCAGGCAGTATTTTAATGAAGGTTGAATCCAGTATCGAGGAATCAATTATCCTGGAATATGAAGTCCCTAATAGTAGTAAAGAAAACGATACCAATAGCATCTATAGACAGTGGGTGATTCCACCTGCAGAACCCGGAGATGTTGTATACGTGGAAGAACGATTTCCTATTGATGGTTTCAATATTGTTTTAAAGGGAAAAGATGTAAATACATACCCAACCTTTAATCATATTTACAACACCCTAATCGCTAGAATTGAGTATACAGGGATTGAAAGGACTCTTTCATTAAGTGACAAAATAAAGATTGAATTTGGACTAGTGGACGTAAAACCTAAGGTAATTATTGGGGATCCTGGTTACCATCAATTTGACTTGAAAGATACCTTCCCCATAGAGCTTTTTAACAAAGTGAAAGGAAATATAAGTTTGGAAGACGCTCGCTTTATTTTAAACATTGAAAACGGATTTGGTATCGATGCATTAATTGAAGTGCCAGAATTAATTGGCATAAATACTCGAAAACCTCAGAATGTTAAATTAATCTCTTCAGAAATTGCAAATCCAATCTTCATAAAAAAAGCGAAGAACCCTGGTTATCTAGTACCATCTCAGAAAGCAATTGTAATGGACAAATCAAATTCAAACCTAAAACTGTTTTTGGAGAATTTACCAAATGAAATTCAGCCAAACCTAAAGGTGATCTTACGACCATACGGTACGCTAAATCAAGAAGACTTTGCCTTTGATATAAGCACGTTGTCTGCGGATTTTGCACTGCAGGTGCCTTTGAACTTTGGATTAGATAGTTTTGAACTCACAAAAGACGAAGATTTTAAGCTCTTTGCGAACGAACAAGCACAAAATGCCGTTAGCGGTAAAATTGTAGTTCGAGCTACTAATAGCTTTCCAGTTTCTGCTTTAATTCAACTTGATTTTATGGATGAAAACGGTTCTGTTCTTACTTCTGTGTTTAATAACAAAACAAATTATTTAGCTCCGGCTGAAGTAGATCCTGTTTCTGGGAAAGTGGCTGTAGGTGTTGAAAGTGAGCTGATTGCAGTAATTTCTGAAACCCAAATGGCTGTCTTGAAAAACGCATCAACTGTCCGAATTATTTCTACATTCAACACAAAAGATGCCGCTCGATACAAAATGTACAATGACTACTCTATTGACTTAAAAATTATTGCTGATTTAGTATATGACACCAAATTTTAGAATTGTTGCAATTGCCTTTCTTTGCTTATCAGCAACCGTAAATGCACAACAGGAACCTATTGATCGTTTTACTTTTTTGGATAAGGGATTCGATCACAACTGGGAACCTAACAGCCTTATGGTTAGTGGGGGATTAGAAATAGGCTCTAACGCTGTAAACAGCACAATGTTTTCTGATTATTTATTACGAGAGACGTTTACGCCTAGAGCTAAAGAACAATTTGTTGGGTTGGAAAATGATCGATCTAATATATATACAATTGCCAATGCAGACCTAGAGTATAAATTAACAAATAAAATGGGTGTTTATGTTAGTTCGTCTAGTCAACTATTCTTTTCAAGTGGAAGTGATTTTACAAAAGTGCTGTTATTTGGAAACGCCCCATTTGCCGGAGAAGAAGTAAAAACAAAAAATACAACATTTATAAATACATCTAGCCACTCATTTGGTGTAAGTCACCTATTGATTAATAGTGAGAAATGGAGGGTGAAATCTAGGTATGGAGTGAATGCAATTACACGATACAATGAGTTTAATGCGGATGAAGTATCAATCTATACGGACAAGGATGGTGAGTATATAGATTTTTCAATTTCCAATGCCACTTATTCAGAAGCGAGTGATGGTATTGAAGCAATTGGATTAGACTTGGATGTTGCAATAGACTATTCGGTTAATGCGAGAAACGAGGTTTCTTTAGCAGTCAATAACATTCAACCGAGCTTCTTTTTAGATAAACAGCTGGTAACTATAGACACGTCGTTTCGGTTTGAGGGTTTAGAGTTTAACCCGTTTGCTGCTGATTCTGGCCAAAGTTTTGCAAACTACATTGATTCTAATTT
>CBDUEX010000022.1:0-10570 GCA_965366305.1 uncultured Bacteroidia bacterium
GGTTCAACTAAGGAAGTGGTATCACATATTTTTTAAATGATTGGAATTGTAAGTAAGTCAACTGGAAGTTGGTATAAAGTTATACTAGACCACCAAGAAGTTGATGCTCGCTTACGAGGCAAAATACGAAACTTAGAATTGAAATCTACCAACCCAGTTGTTGTTGGTGATGAAGTGGTTTTGAGTAAGGTGAACGATGAATTTTTTATTGAAGAAATCAACGACCGACATAATTGTATTGTTCGAAAATCAAATAAGCTTTCAAAACAGTATCAGGTAATTGCTTCTAACATAGACCTGGCACTGCTGGTTATTTCACCTACTTCACCTTATACCCCTCAGGGATTTATTGACCGATTTCTTGTGAACGCAGAGGCCTATCAAATACCGGTTACTATTATTCTCAACAAGAGTGATATTGATAAAAAGAAAGCAAACCTTTATCGGGAATATCTGATTGAATTGTATACTCAAATTGGTTACCCTATCCATTCCATGAGCTTTTTAAAATCGGAGGATATTACAAAAATAGAGAAGCTAATTGCCAACAAATCGGTGTTGCTCAGTGGGAATTCGGGAGTAGGGAAAACCACATTAATCAATCAGCTAGACAAAGACTTAAACCAAAAAGTTGGTTCCATTTCCAAGTCGTATAACAAGGGAATGCATACTACAACCTTTGCACAAATGTTTAGACTAGGCGAAAACACTCGTATCATAGACACTCCAGGAATCAAAGATTTTGGCATCGTGCAATTGGAAAAGAGCATGATATCACATTACTTCCCCGAGATGAAAAAAGTGCTTGATGGATGCAAGTTTAACAACTGCATGCATATTGAAGAACCTGAATGCAAGGTAATTGAGGCACTTCAAAACGAAACTATTCACGAATCGAGGTATTTAAATTACCTCGGAATATTGGATAGTTTATAGATGAGAATGTTCTCTCTGATTATTGAATGCAACCAAAGTCCTTAAATTTGTGTCTAAATAGTACAATCACATTTATAAATGAAAAAACTCGTTTTACTCATCCTTGGCTTTTTAGTATTTACATCTTCTCATGCAGCAGTTCGTGGTGCAGAGATCTCCTATAAGCAATTGGATGCTGATTCCACCATTTATGAGATCACTGTAAAACTATACCGCTATTGCAATGCAGCAGCAATCACGAATATAAATTCAAAGACAAAAATTTCATGTGTTGGCTCAAGTACTTCAGATACACTTTCATTGACGCTAGCTAGTGTCAAGGATATCTCTTCAATTCAAGGTTCATTGGTAGGATGCAATCCGGCAAATTCCTCCTTTGCTGGACCTGGTTTAGAAGAAATAATATTTAAGGACACTATTGACTTTTCAATCGCTCCTTTTTCCTCTTATTATAATTGTTCAGAAACTAGAATATCGTATTCTGAATGTTGTAGAACAGGTTCAATTAATACAGGACCTGCTACTTCAAATTTTTATACTTACGCATCTTTATTTTTTAGCAATTTTGAAGGAAATACAAGCAGCACTTTTGAGGAAAGACCCATTTTTGAGATCCCAACATATGTCCCTATTCATAGCTACAATAAACAAGGAAATACCGACGGAGATTCTATTTCATATGACCTAGTTAATCCGCTTACAGGAGCTTCTTCAAGCGCAACTTACACCGGCACATACAAGAAAGACAAGCCTGTTCAAGTATTTTACCCAACACCTTTAGCATACCCTTATACAAACCCAAATGCTTCTCCACCAATAGGATATTATTTCAATTCAAAAACGGGAGATATGATATTTACAGCATCAAATCCAGGTGATTATTCTACCTATACAATACGAGCTACTGAATGGCGATTAGACACATCCGGTACGATGAAAAAAAGTGGAATTACGCATCGTGAATTACAAATAGAAACGATTGCAGACCCAATAAATAATCTGCCGAAATTTACAACTTTGAATACCACTGTGGCTTCCTGCATTGGAGAGCTAAATGAATTAAATTTTAAAGTAGAAGACTTAAGATATACTCCTCCACCTCCAGCTACTCCACCTGTTTTGGACACATTGGATGTTGTGGTTTTATGCGACTATCCTATTACAATTGAACTAGATTCTCAGCAGTTTTTAACAGCCTCTAATAAAACGGTATTAAGTGGTAAATTAACTTGGAATACTGATTCCTTTGCCACCTTGCCAAGCACATTTGATATTTTCATTAAAGTTTACGAAAAGAATAAATATACAGCATATAATTACGCTCATCGAAAAATTAAGGTAACCAATTATATAAGACCAAATCTCAGTATGCAGTTGAATAAAATTGGTTGTGGTAATGTTGAAATTGTGCCGACGATTGACACATTTAACAACATTCCTTCATTTATCACATACTCCGTAATAAACAATCTAGACAGTATCGTTAAGTCAGGAATTGTATCTCCTTCATTGGGGAAAGACACTATACTTTTAGATACAGGGAAATATAAGATTCAATGTAGGAGTTCTTTTGCATTGGCATGTGATTCTATAGTGGAAGATTCAGTTACTATTACCAACGAAGAGGTTTATACGTTTCCAACGGAAACTGAAATTTTAGCTTGTTATACTGTATCAAAGGACATAAGTATAGATAGCAAATGGAAAGAAGCACGTTGGAGTACTGGAGACACTGCACATTCAATTACTGTTACCTCTTCAGGCTTTTACTCTGTTGAATTAGAAGATAGCTGTGGCAATATATATAGTCATAGTTATTTGGTGTCTTTTAGAGAAGTACAATCAAACCAACCAGACACTACGGTATGTGCCGGTTCTTCTGTCATATATAGTATTAATCCATCGAATAAAATTAGTTGGATCTGGCCAGATTTAACCACAGGATTTCTATTCTCGACCCTAGATAGTGGTGTTCATTTACTTACCATTTATGACAGCTTGTGCAACTACACATTCAAAGACACGTTTGAGGTCTTTAATATATATCCTCCAATAGTTGATATTCCATTAACCAATGCTATGTTGTGTCTGGACAGTAGCATTCTTGTTGAAGCCAATTTCAACTCAAGCTATGACTACACATGGACCAATGGGTCAGATTCTAGTTCTAGCTTGATTACTTCGCCCGGAAAACATTATGTGACGGCAAGTAATGCTTGTGGATCGAGTACTGACAGCATTCTACTTACACAGAAATTACCACCATCAATAGAATTGGGGAACGATGAAGTTATTTGCCGAGGAGATTCGGTTACATATTCATATGTCAACAATCCAGACTATACCTACACTTGGAACACAGGAGCAACGGGCACCAGCGTCATCGCAAAAATCGAGAATCCATATGTGCTATCTGCATCTAATGAGTGTGGCAGTGATATTGATACCGCTTTTTTATATGTGGTTGATATGCCAACAGTTGATTTAGGCCCAGATACTGCAATTAACGAATTCGACATCATTAATGTTCGCAACAGGACTCCAAGTAGATTTGCGTCTTATCTATGGTCGTTTGGATCGAACGCCGACAATGCAGATTTAAAACTGGAAGGAACCTATTGGTTAAAAGAAACAAATGTTTGCGGAAGCGATATTGACTCAATTGTAATAACATTTAAAGCTATTGGGAAAGAAGAGCTTGAATTGCTCGGATTTAAGGTATATCCAAATCCTGCTACCAATTATATTTTAATTGAAAATAGCACAGGTAAACCTGCCGAAGTATCCATTCGTGACATTCTAGGTAAAGAAATTCGACGTACGGAGCTGTTGAGTAAATCAACAAAACTTGACTTAGAGAATATCAGCCCAGGGAAATATATTGTTGAATTGCATCAAGGCGACAATCTGGTAAGCACTCTCATTATCGTGCAATAGCATTTAAAACAATGGAGTGTTACACAGTTAAATTAACACTCTTTGTTTCTTCAACTTCCCAGGTTCTATCAGGTAATAGCTTCACAGAAGCTAAGAACTTATCGTAGGGCATCTTGTTTCCCCATTCTTTTGGTGATATGAAGGACAATACCTTCTTACCATTGGTTTCATACAAATGATAAAATTGGTTGATTTGCGGGGTAAATTTCATCTCCGCCTCATAAATATTATACGATATTTCTAGTCGTTGTTCAATTTCACGTACTTGTTCCATAATCACTTCAGCTTGTTTCCGCAGCATTGCAATTTGTTGATTTGCTTGTTTTTGCATGGTTTCAACTGCCGAGGATTTTATTTTCCCTTTGTCTTCCGGACGAATTACTGGAGATGACACAAGAAGTGGAATAGGGGAAAACTTTGCTTCTCCCGTGTAGTAAGGTTTGTTTTCTTCTTCGTGTTTCATGATTACGTGGTTAACAAAGTTAAAATATGCAATTTTATTGTGAAAGTATTCGTAGATATAAAACCATCTAGCTCTACTTTTGTTTCAAACATATATGAAACCAATATTCGTACTTCTATCCGCTTTCATTTTTTCGTATTGCACAACAAATTCTCAAAACACCGATAAACAATCTGGAATAAACACTACTATGACAACACCATCATCATCCTTTTATGACCTAAATGTACTTTCATTAGATGAACAAGACACATTACAAATGAGCGATTATAAAGGCAAGAAAATACTGATTGTTAATGTCGCTTCAAGATGTGGTTTTACCCCGCAATATGCAGGACTTCAAAAACTTCATGAAAAATATGGTGACAGCCTACAAATAATAGGTTTTCCTTGTAATCAATTTTTAAAACAAGAGTCTGGAACTAAAGAAGATATCGCAGAGTTCTGCTCTATTAATTATGGAGTAACCTTTCCTATCACTACTAAAATAAGTGTTAAAGGCAGCGACCAACATCCCATTTATACTTGGCTTACAACCAAAGAGAAAAACCAGAAAGACAACTTTACGGTAAGTTGGAATTTTAATAAGTTCTTACTTGACGAAACAGGAAACTTAGTAGCTCATTTTGATTCAAAAGTAAAACCCTTCGACAAAGCATTGATTGACGCAATTGAGCAGTAAGATTTCATTTAGTAAAAATGCTTTAGGAATATGCACCAGCGTGTTCTTCTTGCTGACTTTACTTTCTTGCAACAATCAAAAATCTATCAAAACTGAAGTCGCATCTTCTGACGAATCAAAGATTATTAGCTATACGCTAAACCCGAAAAAAGCACATCTTAGATTTTATTTACAAAATGATTCTGGGAACTATTTCAATTCAATTGAAAAACTAAAATCACATGTGGTGACTCAAAAACATGAGCTTGTTTTTGCAATGAACGGAGGCATGTTCAAAAAAGACTACTCTCCACTAGGTTTGTACATTGAAAATGGGGAAGTAATCTCTCCGCTTAATACAACTAAAAATAGCTACGGAAATTTCTATTTGCAGCCCAATGGCGTATTGTACATTACAAAAAGTAAATCTGGCTCAATTGTAAAAACAGATAATTTTGTCTTAGATTCTACCATCAACTTTGCCACGCAATCTGGGCCTCTTTTGCTGTATAACGACACCATCAATCCTTTGCTTACCAAAGGCTCTCAAAATATTCACATCCGCAATGGTGTTGGCATAAAGAAAAATGGCGAGCTTCTTTTTGCTATGTCAAAGGAGAAAATAAATTTCTATGATTTTGCCACTTTTTTTAAAGAAAACAATTGTGAAACGGCTTTATACTTAGATGGATTTGTAAGCAGAACTTATTTGCCTGCAAAGAATTGGGAACAACTCGACGGTCAATTGGGAGTTCTTATTGGTGTGGTAAAGCCACACAACTAACTCTCATTTTTAATAAACTTCAATACCACATTTTCTTCCCCAGAATATGCTTTTAGAAAGTACACCCCAGATTCTAATCCACGTATTGATACGGTAATTAGTTGGTTTTTTAGTTCGCTAATATCTTTACGCAACACCAACTTTCCTTGAATATCCAAAACTTCAATTTTGTCAATTTTCTTGTCTTTCACAAATACTGAAATCTCATTATTCCCAGGATTAGGAAATGCTGATATATTAACAACATCTACATGATCGCCTTCTACCAAAGTACTTTTTGCTACCAACCAATGATGCGGGTCAAATTCAACAGAATCAACTTTAAAGCCCACTGGCAAGACAAAAAATCCATTCATAGTTGAATGATCAATAGTGATAATCGTATCATTACCTCCTCCTGAAAGTTTGTATTCTATTTTCAGAGGGAAGAAACTTACTGTAGGATGAGAAGTTGTTTGAGAAAGATTTAATTCAACCCCATCACCTGCAGTTCTACGCCATCTGGTAACAACTGTAGGGAAGCCTTCTTGATACACCCACCGATTGAAAAAATCAGATAGATCTACTGCTCCCGCATCTTCCATATAACTTTTAAAATCGGCAGTTTTTGCAAAATCGTAACATAAATCCGCATCCAAGGCATAGTTTTTCATTCCACTGAAAAAGGCATCATCTCCTATCTCCCATCGCAGCATATGAAGCACCATAGCTCCTTTTCTATATCGCAGATTTCCATCAAACAAAATAGAAACATTTGATGTGTCGTAGGCAAATACTGGCCCACTAGGAACACTCGTCACCTTATCAATACTCACTCCCAGAAAATCATACCATTCTTCTTCTCCTCTTAAAAACTCACGTGCTAAGCCATTTAAATAAGTAGCAAAACCTTCGTTAAGCCATAAATCTTGCCAGCTTCCACAAGTAATTTTATCACCAAACCATTGATGAGCCAATTCATGAGCCATTAAATCAAAATTTAAATCGCTCATAAAACTCATCGTTTGATGTTCCATTCCGCCCCCTCTTCCAAATTGGGCATGGCCATACTTCTCTTTTTTAAAGGGATAAGCTCCAAACAAACTGTCAAACAAAAACAGTTGACCATCAATTTCTTTTCTTAAAATATCTGCTTGCGGTTTGTAGGCCGGATAGAGGTAATCGAGGTGCAATACCGAATCACCGTCTGAGAGTGTCACATAATGACTTTCTTCATAATAATTGGTTACCGCCACTGCAACCAAATAAGTAACTACTGGATAGCGATGTTTCCAATGAAACACTAAGCTACTATCCGGCAACGTATCCACTTGTTGAAGTAAACCCAAGCCTGCAGCTTTATTACCTTTCGGAATGGTAATTTCCATATCCAAGGAGTCAATTTTATCTTCTAATTGTTGCTTGCAAGGCCACCAACCCAATGCTCCATATGGTTGCGATAATGTCCATGCTATGGGTCCATCTTTCTGAAAATCATAGCTAAATCCTTTCTGCTCGTTCTCACTTGGGTCTCCAGCATAAAAGACTTCTACTTCAACCAATGTGTTTTTAGGTTGGCTTGGAATCGTAATTTGAATTTCATCGGAGATATGTAAGAAGCTTAATGTAGTATTATTAAACACTACAGAATCTACCGTCATACGATCATCTAAGTCAAATGAAAACAAAGAAAAATTATCTTCTAAGGTTTCAAATCGTGTAACAATACTCCCGGAGATTATTCGAACCGCTGGGTCTATATTCAATTTTAAATTATGATATACAACATCAAATTGTTGACCTGTACGTTTGTTGTTAACATGAGTTTTGGAATAGAAAGCCTTCTTTTCTGATTTAATAAGCGATTCATATTCTTGCCCAAAAATGGGCCCAAAACATAAAATAGAAGCTAAAATTAAATAGAAACGCATGTAATTGAAACAAACTTATGCTGATATGTTAGTTTTTAATCGATTTAGAAATCATTTTTTGGTAGTTTTCTTTAATTTCACGACCTATATGAAAAAGTATTCATTCGTTTCTTTATTGCTCGTAGTAAGTCTATTTGTTTTTCAATACAGCTTACAAGCTCAAGATACATTAAGAAACAAAAAAGACGGAAATTATATCTTTACAGTAAAAGCGGATATTGAAGCAAACGAGGTTCAAAATCAAAGCAGAACAGGTACATGTTGGAGTTTCTCAGCATTAAGTTTTATGGAAAGTGAGCTTATTAGAATGGGCAAAGGCACACACAAGTTAAGCGAAATGTACATCGTTAGAAAAGCATATGAAGACAAAGCAGAAAATTATGTTCGCATGCATGGGACTGCCAACTTTGGACAAGGTGGTGCTTTTCATGATATTCCTTATGTAATTAAGAAGTATGGTATAATGCCACAAGAAGCTTATAAAGGCTTAGAATACGGTATGGAAAATCACAATCACAGTGAAATGGAAGCCATTCTAAAAGGTATGCTCGATGCAGTTGTTGAGAATAAACAAGGCAATCTAACAACTAGTTGGATGAAAGCTTACAATGCTGTTTTAGATGCTTACCTAGGACCAGTTCCTGAGAATTTTACGTACAACGGTAAATCCTATACTCCAAAAAGCTTTGCTAAGAGTTTAGGGATGAACATGGATGATTATGTAATTATTTCCTCTTTTACCCATCACCCATTTAACAGTGAATTTGTACTTGAAGTTCCTGATAATTGGATTTGGGAAGAAGTATATAATATCCCAATGGAAGAAATGATGGATGCAATGAAACATGCAGTTAAAAACGGATATTCCATAGGATGGGCTGCCGATGTAAGTGAAAAAGGATTTAGCTTTAGAGATGGCTTGGCCATTATTCCAGAAGACGAATCTGCTCTTAAAGCACAAGGAAAAGATAGCAAGCATTTTAATGATGCAGGTGCTAAGAAAGAAGGTACTCAATTCGATAATCCAGGACCTGAGAAAAAAATTACACAAGAAATGAGACAAGAGGCTTTTGATAACTATCAAACTACTGACGACCATGGAATGCATTTTACCGGTTTGGTTACAGACCAAAAAGGCAACGAGTATTTTATAGTTAAAAACAGTTGGGGCACAAAGTACAATGATTGTGATGGATATTTTTACGCTTCGATGCCTTATGTAGCTTACAAAACCATCAATTTCATGGTACATAAAGATGGTTTACCAAAAAGTCTTAAAAAGAAAGTTGAAGACGATTAAGCTTGAAAAAAGCACCAAGTAATTTATGAGTGTTGTTCGATTTATTAAACGAAGTGACACGTTATACAATGCATATTTAAGCTTGCGTGTATTTCTGAAATACAAATCATTTTCACCTTCAAAACTCCAACTCAATGGGTCTTCCCATTTTATTCACACCAACCCAAAAGAAAGACGTGGCAAATCGCTGTTAATGAGCAATGCCAATGGGCAGCAATGGGTTAAAGATTTTTGGGTTTCAGGTGCCGGTCTAAATCCTGATTTAGTACTCGATTGTGGTATTAATTATGGCGAGATTTTATTCTATCCTACTTATGCTAGTAACACAAAAGTGTTTGGTTTTGAAGCAGACCCAACTATAATTCCTTTAATCAATAAATCAAGAGACCTTCATCCCAATAAAGACCAAATAGAAGTATTTCACTGCTTACTTTCCAATAAAACGGAAGAAGCTGCCAGCTTTTATATCAAGAAAAATTGGAGTGGCGGATCATCTGCAATTTTGGATGAATCCTTAAAAAAGGCAGATTTAAAAGAAATTAAAATAACGAAAGACAGTATTGATAACCTCATTAAAAATAAGCAATTTGCTAAAGATTTATTGCTGTTTAAAATAGATGTTGAAGGATACGAACCATTTGTAATTGAAGGCATGAACAATACGCTGAGCAGTTTCAAAAATGCCTTAGGTACAATCGAATTCAATCCCGAATTCTTTGAACCCATTAATGTTGAGATTCAAGACTACCTCGATTCGTTGTTTAATCGATTTAAGATTTATTGCTGGCAAAATGAAAACACCTTAATTGAGATTCAATCAACATCAAAAGAAGATTTCATCTCTCAGGTACGTAGGAGTTATGCTAAAACAGACATTATCTTAACTACATCATCAGCTCTAATCGAAAAACTAGGTTACAAAATAGCGTAGCTACTCAATATTTATTTGCTGATTCTGAGGGAACTTAACTTGATACTTCATCGATAGTTCTTTGGTTTGATTGGCATCAATTTTCACTTCCCATTTCAATTCACCAGTTCGAGCATCGTGATTTGCTCCACTTTTTTCCTTAAGGTCAACTTCAATATCTTTTGGATGCTGAGATAATGGAACTTGATCGTATACAATTAAGTTAATCGATTGGCTCTTATTGTTTCTTACTTTAATTTCGAACTGACGTTTTTCGATGTTGTCTTTACCAATTAATTCTCTGCTCGTTTGAGATTTCACTTTTTGACGGCTCACTAAGACATTTTTGTCTCTTCCTAATGATATATTTAAGGTATCTGTAAGGAATCGAACATCTAAAATTGATTTACCAATGTAGGTGTTCTCAAAATAAAGATTCGCCTCACCTTCCAATAAATTATACTCACCCCAATTTGCTACACGAGCAATTAAGAAAGCAGCTTTTTCGAGTTTAGGAACAGTTCGATACTCATAATAAGCTGGAACATCAACTTCGTTTATAGATACCACTTTTTGCTTTCCTGTACTTTTTATGGTAAACGGAATTTCAAGACTTAATTCTAAGCTGGTTTGATTTTCCATAGGCATAACCGTAATGGCTTTGGATTC
>CBDUEX010000023.1:0-10489 GCA_965366305.1 uncultured Bacteroidia bacterium
GCTCTTCATTCTTGTCCCACAAACCCCAATAAGCACCAACATCACCTTCGTCTCCTACTTTCCATGATTCATCAAAAGATGAAAAGAAGAACATATCAATATCTTCTTCATCTGACCATATTTGGGCATCAATAAAGTACTTCAAGAAATTTGTTTTACCTGCTCTTGATGCTTCAAAGCCACCCCCTTCACTTGGCCATCCCGTTTCTGTAATAATCACCTTTTTATCTCCACCAGCAGCTTTTGCTTGGTGATACATATCTTTCATATATGGAAGGGAATAATCAATGTGGCAACCTTCCCAAAAAGGATAACAATTGGTTAATATCACATCACATGCTTCTGTTATTTTGGGTCTTGCCGTAAATTCGTAATATGCATCAACGTATCCTACTTGTATTTCAGGGATGGCTTGTTTCACTCTGTTGATATAGGTAATCAACTCATCCTCACTCATTTCTTTGCGATACATAACTTCGTTTCCTACAGCTGCTATATCTACTAGTCCGTCTTTTGCAAGCTTTAACAAACCTTCAATTTCTTCTTCATTCTTCTCCATATCATCTCCTAGCCAAGCTCCAACCAATGTTTTCATCCCATATTCTTTTGCGATTTTTGGTATAAGTTCATTGCCTTCGATACAAGAAAAAGACCGAACCCATTCTGTATGTGGTTTAATTATTTCTATTCTACGCCGAATTTGCTCTTCCCCAATAACATCCCCCGGTTTTTGTCCATCTTCATAAAGACTAAAACACAAACCATGCATGCCGGTTTTTAATATGTCGTGAAACATATCTACTAATTCAGCTTCTGATTTAGTAGCAGCTTGAACACCCGCTAAGGCTAGTGATCTTCCTTTTCTTTTTCCCATTAATATTTAATTTGTTCGTTTTTATCCCAAATACCCCATTGGTCACCAACATTTCCTTCTTCCTGCACTTTCCATGATTCATCAAATGACGAAAAGTAGAATAACGGAATATTTTGAGCTTTTGCCCAGTTTTGAGTATTTACAAAATAGTGCATACTATTCATTTTTGAAGGCACAGCAAGGTTGGAACTTTCCCCTGCATTTGGCCAACCAGTTTCCGTAATTATAACTGGTTTTCCTTTCGCTACGTTTTTGGTAACTTGATACATCTGATCAAGATATGTGGTGGCATGCTCAATACTATACCCCTCCCAGAATGGGTAACAATTGGCAAGTATTACATCACACGCATCTGTTATTTTTGGTCGCTCAACAAACTGATAATATGCATCAACATAACCCACTTTAATCCCTGGCAATTCTTTCTTGATTCGATAAATGTATTCGAGCAGTTGATCCTCAGTTAATTCATTACGTAATAGCACTTCATTACCTACAACAGCTATATCTACGTGACCTTCTTTCCCCAATTTTATTAAGGATTCTAGTTCTATTTCATTTCTTTCTTTATCTGAACTTATCCAAGCACCAACCATAGTTTTTAGTCCTTTAGCCTGAGCTGCTACAGGGATATATTCATTCCCATCTGTACAAGAGAATGATCGCACCCATTTCGTATATGGAGCTATGATATCTATTCGATTAACAATTTGTTCTTTGCTTACTAAATCCCCTAATTGCTGTCCTTCCCTATACGCTCCAAAACAAAGTCCATGTAGCTGTGCATTCAGTGCTTCATCGAAGTGTTGTTTTGCTTCATCCTTAGAAAGTTTCGTGAAATCAATATCAGATTTCAATGCCCTCGCAGACATCGATGTAATTTCTTGTAATTTGTTAAATTTATAAAAGGACGTGGAAACAGGTTTCTTGCTCTTCCTCCTTGCTTTTAATTGGGCACTTATTTCGGCGGCCTTTTCTTCTGTAACATCGTAGTTCCACATCACCATAATAGCGATAAGTGTACCTGCTATTGGCAGCCCTGAGAAAAAGAGACGAAGCCCTGTAATGGCACCATCTGGTTGCACTGCTAATGCCGAATCAAACCCTATTAGCGTAAGGATGGCCCCACTTGCTAATCCTGCGATAGCAAATCCGAACTTCACCATCCACCAATAAATGGCTCCAAATATTCCTTCACGTCTTTTCCCAGTATTTAATTCATCTAAATCTATAACATCAGCGGTCATAGACATCATGAGCGTAAACAAGCTTCCAATGCCAAATGCAAAAAATGGTAGAGCAAATATGAACATAAAAGGTTTTCCTGGAATCAATAGAAACCACAGTAAAATATAGCCGACTATAGATATTCCTTGTGAAATAATGAATGCTCTTTTCTTACCTAATGTTTTGGACATTTTGGCTACTACTGGGATAACCAAGAAAGTGGTCATAAGTGCACCTACACAACCAAATAGTGTAGGCCAGATTCCTGCAGCTCCTGCATCTCCAGCGAACAGATGGTATACTATTATAAAGAATGTAAAAGTAGCTACGGTATTAAATGCATTAAAAATAAGAAAGGTAGAAATGCACAATTTTCTAAATGGTTTTATCTTGAAAGCTTCAACAAAACCATAAAATATTTTCGCTAAACTTCCACCAATGGTTCTAAAATTCATGGGAGCATAATCTTCATTTAATGTCGACTTACTTTTAATAAATATGGCAGGAACCATTGCACATAGCATAAATATTATCCCCACCCAAACGGCAAGCGTTCTGGTAGCAACTTCTGCAGAGCTAAACCACTCTGGATCATACATAATTACCCAAAACCAAGGTGCTATTACCCAAGCCCATTGCCCGATCCATTGAGCAATGGCCATAATGCTGGTTCGCTCATGAAAATCATCGCTCATCTCATAACCCATAGCTACGTAGGGCACACTAAATATGGTAAGCCCTAGATAGAATATGAATGACCAAACCAAAAAATAGGTAAAGCTGTAATCGATGCTATTAACCTTATACAATTGCCATAAAAAACTAAAAGCGACACCCATGATTAGAGCACCAATAAATACATATTGTCTCCTTCTGCCCCATTTTGATTTAGTATTATCAGAAATAAAACCCATTATTGGGTCGGTAATTGAATCAAAAACACGCGGTAAGAAAAAGATAACACCCCACATCCAGCCCGGGAAACCTAAATCTTGTACCAACACTACCATAAATATTCCCATTACTGCTGGGAACATTTGGTTAGCGAGCATTCCAACGCCAAAAGCTATCTTTTGACCCATTGCTACTTTGTGTTCTGATGTATTACTCATAATTATTTCATTTTAATTTTGAATTACAATCGTTTGAATAGCTTGAGGTTCTACAGCTATAGTTTGGCTTGTTCCATTCATTGCTAGCTTAAAACTTTTGGCAGTTTGTCCCTCATTGAAAACTACAACCACTACGCTTCCATCTGGATTTTTTGCTGCAGTAGCTTGTAATTCTTTATCACTGACTTCTAATCCAATTCGTTCCGCACCTGGCCGAATAAACTTACTAAAATGGCTCATCACATAAAAGATAGGTGTATAGTAAACTTCATCGGTTTCCACATCTACTAGCACAGGTGCAACACACCAATTTTCAAACCAATTAGGTCCACCTTGTTTGTCCAAAACCATATTCCAGTCTACCCAACCATCAACCCAATTGTTTAGGCAGCCAATTATGTCTCTCGCATAACGATTTACTGGAGCATATTTCGGGTGCAAGTGTTTATCTTGTTCACTTGCCCAATCCCATCCCCAGTCTGTAGCTTCTTTGCTCCAATACCATTTGTCATCTTTCCATTTAGGTACTTCAGAATCTACACATCCTTCCGTTTCAATAAGGTATTTATTTAGTGCTTTGTTGTGAGCGTATTGTAGGGCTTCAGGAAATACTTCATAGGTACTCTCATACCAATGAATAGCTGTTCCATCAAAATATTTGGCAGACGCATCGTCTTTATACATCTCATCTACCCACTCTTTCAGGCCAGCTCTGTTTTGATCGTAGCCTAAGATTATCTTTTCTCCATGTCCGTCTTTTTCTAATTGTGGTCCTAAATGTTCTCTTACAAAATCAGTCATTTCTTGTGGACTGTAGTGCATACTTTCCCAATTATTACCATTGCCATGTGGTTCATTCTCAACTGTGAAGCCCCAAATATTAATTCCTTCCGTTTGGTATGCATCTATGTATTTCGAAAAAAACAAAGCCCAAGTATCGTAATATTTAGGTAGAAGTTTACCTCCTACATAATTGTTGTTGTCTTTCATCCATGGTGGAGCCGTCCAAGGTGAACTTATTATTTTGAAGCCCTCTTTAGACAGAGACATAGCGTCTTTAATCATAGGAATAATGTCATTCAAATCCTCCTTAATGGAGAAACTATCTAGAAGATAATCTTCCTCAACAGGAGCATACGAATATTGGCTTAATGAGAAATCACATGAATTCATGTGGGTTCGCGTTAACGAATAACGTGCACCTGACTCGCCAAAATAAGCAGTAAGCACTTCCTCTCTTTTTTCAGTACTAAGTTGATTGAGTAGGTGTGCTGATGATTCAGTGAACGAGCCCCCAAATCCAGTGATAGTTTGAAATTTTTGTTCTGGCAAAATGCGAATAGATGAAGCAGAATCGACTGAAGTGTATGCCGTTTTTTGTGTTAACTGATCACCACTGGCCGAAGTTTGGAAAACAGTAACTTTCATAGTTTTTTCAGAATTACATGCCATCAATACGAGTGTTAAGCTTACTATTATGAGTTGTTTCTTCAATGTTTTATTTTAATTGTTTTATAGGAGGAAGTTCTACTTCATTTAGCAATGAATCTAACTTCCCATTATATGTTTTCTTTATTGGAATCCCATTTCTTGATAAACCTTTAAAAACACCTTTATCTACCAAATCCCATACAGCATACTTTGCCTCGCCGTTTATCTTAAATAATCCAAAATGGTTTTCAGAGCCATGGGCATTATGAGCATCTTTCCACTTTTCATTAAATGCCTCAAAGTAGAAGCAAGAAATGCCGGTTTTGTTGGTCCATTTGCGAATCTGCTTGTAATAAACTCCTTCTTTATACTCATCGCACGCTTTAGATCCATTATTCCCATAGTGACCAGTAGCTACACTTGACCAACCTGTTTCGCCAATATGAACTGGTTTTGTACTGTCTATGCTGTGAATGTAGTTAACAGAGTTTGCATATTGTTTTTTAGCATAGATTACAGCTCTCTTCATCGCACGGTCTACGGCTTTGGCTTTGGGTAGGTGTACCTCTGATTCGAAGCTTCCCCAAAACACTGGATGATAATGCGTATCATGCATTGGGTAAGTATGCAACGAGATATAATCAACTGCTTTAATTAGATTCTCTAAATCATCGCAATGATATAGTGAGTCACCACCACCCCACGAAGCAAAATTATCTGAACTTGTTATCCAAAGATTTTTATCCAGCTTCCCATTGTTCTTAAGGCTTTGAAGGTGGTTTACCCATTTAAGAATTACACTTGGTTGCACGTAATAATTTTCGGCCCATTTCACCATTGCTTCATTACCAACGGCTATAATCTTCACTATATCCGGAAATTTATTAGCTAAATCCACTGCACGTTGAATCTCTGCAGCATTTCCTTCTTCGTTCTCAGCATCATGATTTGGAGCAATTTCTGTCCAAGCATTTTCACAATCTATCCACGCACCAAGCATAACAAACATTTCAAAATTTGGGTCTTCAGCACGCATTTCACTAATTGCTAGTAATAAGTTGGCCGCCTGCCTGTAATGAGTATTATATGTACGTAGCACTTTGATGCCCATTGCGGACAGTATTTTCATGTCGTCCTTTAGCTGTTTATTAGTAGGTTGTGTTTCTCTGCTACTTTCACGGTATCCTCCATAGCTTATAGCTTGGAACTCTGCGTTCCCTAATATTTGAGATGCCGTTTTGGTTTTATTCATGTGTTGAAGTTTATCTTTTTTAGTTTGGTTGGTGCTACAAGAAATCAGAATACTTAAGAGTATTACTAAAATGTGATATGATTTAACAACATGTAGCATCTCATTATTTCAAAATAGTCTCGTCTACATGTACTGTTATTTTTGCTATTCTACCAGTTCTATTAAAAATGTGAGCACTTGTTTCAGCATCTAAGTGTAATGAATCATAGGAAACCAGACTTCCGTCTTGTATTTCTATCTCCAAACGATTTTCTGTGGCTAATCTATAGATTATTGGAACTTGACAGTAGGTAAAGCAAAGTGATCCCAATTCTGGGGCAAATGTCTTATGCTCTTTGTTAATTGTGACATAATGAAAGTTGCGTGCTTTAATCGTAAATTCATTTTTACGAAGTAAGCAAGGATGAAAATAAAGACATCCCTTGTTCACAAAAACACCCAATTCACCAAACCTACTTAATATGTCTTCTTTTACCTGACCTGTCATGCCTGGTTGCTGTGCTCCTTTTCCTCCTGGAGTGTGAGAGTACGGATCTGTTGGAAATGCACCATAAAGTGCCGGTGATTTATGTACCCCAACACCCGCATTAATTTCATAATAATGTTCTAATAATCTCCCAATTACTTCTGCAGTTTCTTCTTTTT
Source organism: uncultured Bacteroidia bacterium (assembly GCA_965366305.1). GTDB lineage: Bacteria > Bacteroidota > Bacteroidia > NS11-12g > UBA9320 > UBA9320. The sequence goes on from CBDUEX010000023.1 coordinate 6,542, forward strand.
CTACGGCTTTAAGACACACTTCTTGAACTGCTAATTGAAGCTTAGAAACCATGTGCCAATAGATTGACCCGAGCCCTTCAAAGCCATAAAATGTTCCTGAGCGACCGGTAAATGCTTTATGGTTAAACACCGCTTCAAAGGTCTCTAGCAGTGCTTTCTTCTCTTTCATAACTAAGTTAGAATAACTAGAATTAGCCAATTTATCTAAGGCATTTTGCAAGTCTGCAGCATTTTTAAAATTACCATTAAAATGATAATCCCCTGCTATATCAACTTCTACCAACAACTTATCTCCTTTAGCCAGCATTGTGTTGATAAGCGTAGAACTTTTTATCGCGTCTTTAGGAATATTGTTCTTCTCCAAGAACTTAGGCAATTGTTTATTGGGATAGAGTAAATAACTGTATTGGTCTTTGCGGAACAGAGCACTGCTCTTCATCTTGTCCAACAGTTTTAAAGCCTTCTTAGGAGAAAGAAATCCTGAACTGAGTACCGCAACTTGACCTTCGAGCATTTCATTTAGATACGAAATAGAAACTTCCTTCTCATTCTTAATAGTCATTAAGTTATAGGCATGATACATTTTGTCTTCACGCTTATTTGCCTTAATCGTATGCTCAATAAACCGCAGACTAACTTTTACAAAACGTCTAAGCCTTCTGTAGGAAACGGTTCTCTTCTCACCCCAAAATGCTTGCTTGTAAATATGTTCACGGTAGTCGCTACCTGCTTGTCCAAGGCTATCTAAAATTTCTTTTCGTTTAGCATCACTAATTGAATTCTGAAGCAGATGCTCGTTTTCTTCAAACGTATCTTGTATCTTCTTAAAGAAAATAATCAACTCGTTCGAAAGCTTTACGCGGTCATCTTCGGTGTTTTTGATTTGTTTGCCAAAGAAAATAAGAAATCTACGGAGGTAGTATAAGGTCACCATCGAAACTCCGTTACCTACTAATGCATTATTCGCGTCGTTCCATTCTGGACGTTGCGTGTTCATCCATATTCCTCCTTCTGGTATAAAGTTAGATAACTTTGCTAAAACAGTCGCCAGTATTTTTTCTATGAAATTAACAGTGTAAATTTTATCGTGTTCGGCTACTAAAAGTGCGGCATCAGAACCAATAATTTCACGATTTTTTCGGATTTTATCATCCAGCTCTTCATCAAATTCTATGGTGTCTTTTGCATTTTTAAGAATTTCCTTGTAGCTTTTAATTTTGTATGGCACGTTGGCATATACAAATGAGTCTTTATTGAATTGACTGCTCAGCTGACCTGGATAATATTTTTCATTAAGTTCTAATAACTTGAGAAGGTAAATAATCTGATGATCTCCCCAATAACCAATATATGACCATGGATTATCAGGTTCAACAGTTTCCCAGTCAAATCCAGCTTTGGTTACCCGATATGGGTTGTATCCTTCAAATGTAGTAGCATTTAAAAACTTGTGAATCATACTCTGTGTGAATGCAGGGTATGATAATGCTAGTGCTTCCCAGTTTTGAAATATATCCCTCCAATTCCCTTCATAATCCAAAATTTTAGACCCGTCAATCTCACTACGAGTATTAATAGAAAATTTGTTCCAAGGCCTACTTGGGTCGCCGTGTCTCCTACTAAATTTGAGTGGCATATATTCGGTACATAGCCGCTTAAAGTCTTTATCATCACTTTTGCTGGCAACTTTTTCTAAGTCAAATGAAGTGAAAATTTCATCTAAGCTGCTAAGCAAGTCTTTGTGATTCTCGAATACTTTTTTATTGGCTGCAGCAAGATAATTGTTCAGATCCCATTTCTCAATTTGATAATTGAAATCAAAAATACCACCTCTCATGATGTTAAATAAGGTATTGGCAAAATGACGTGTATCTCTAAATACATCCGCTGACAATTGTATCCCATCAGACGAAGCATTTAGTTCTATTAATCTTTTGGAACCAAGTTCAATGTCATCTAATATCTGAGCTTTCAACTCTTGGTTATGTTGAATTTCATGTATTAAGGAAACAACATTTGCTTGACTCTGATTTACATCTGCAACTAAAAGCCACTCTTTTTTAGTGGAAGGAGCTAGTGTAATTTCTGTAGTAATAAAATAAGCTCCTTTTTCGGCTTTTATATCTTCTTCTTGCGTCACTGCTTGCCCCTTTCTAAAAGCATCCAGTTGAAGCGATGAAACGAGGTAGTTCGGGTTTTCAAGACCTAACGACCACGCTATATTCGCTTTTAGAGCCTCACTTGGTTCAGCCTTATCGACAATAATTGCACTTAGTGCAAATATGCCCATGCCAGATGCCGTATTTAATTCATTGCGTTTGTATGCATCCACTAGGTTACTCGATGCGTTTTGCAAGTCGCTACTCACACCGTCAGGCATGATGTTTTGAATACCATCGAGTATATTAATTTTCAGATCCTTCTCTCCTATATTTTCAAGGCTAGATTTACGTACGAATCCGTAAATATCACTCGAGTTCCACTCATACCTAAAGGTAAGATCAAAGTTGTGATTGATTTCCTCAAAAATGATCTTGTTACCTATAGCATTCTTATATATATTTCTCGTTGTTTTATATAAACCGGCATTACGTTCTGAGAACGGTTCCCAAACATGATTTGCTCCTTTCTCGATAATTTGAAATATAGACTTCCCCCCAGTAATGTCAGATGATTCTGTAATTTTATCTGCTGTGTAATATGGAAACAAAGCATATTCAGCATTTTTACGCCCTGCGGATAGAGCTCCATTGCTTGAGATAAACATCCAATGATGTGAATCACTTACAACGCTCATAAAAAATGGACGTATCTCATCATAATTGGAAATACAATAGAAGTTTTCTCCACTTATTTTTAGTCTTTTGATGGCTACAAGAGATTTTTCTTTTGCTTGTTTTTGACTTGACATTTTTTAGTGTCTATTTCTATGTTATTGTTTTTAGTTTCAATTAAATAATCATGTGAAAATCGTTTGTTTCACTTGAATAGTACCGTTTTATTTTAGATCAACTTCCTATTATAGATGGATATTCAGTCAAGTCTTAGTTTTGGCTGATTTGTCACTTAGTTAAAAAGCAGATTCTGGGCTATCTCAATATCTTTAAAGAACGTGTATACCATCTCAACGTGCAGTGAGCAAATAGCACCCATCTTGAATTAGGCAGTTAACTTACAACTCTTTGTACACTCGAACATAATCAATATGCATCGATCCAGGAAAAGGAGTATTTTCATTAGGTGGTCCAACAAAATTTCCACCAACTGCTACATTCAGAATTAAGAAAAAGGGCTGATTGTATACCCATTCTCCTGGAGCATCAGCCGGAGTAATTCTTTTAAAAAGATAGTCGTTTACAAAAAAATCAACGTAATCTTCACCCCATTCTACAGCATATAGATAGAAATCTGTATCAAATCGAGCATTTTTAATCCCATAAGCAGCCGTAATTGGTTGGCCGCCAGAATAACCTGGTCCGTGAAGACTACTATGAGTAATGTTGGAGTACTTTCCGTTTTGTTCCAATATGTCAATTTCGCCGCATTGAGGCCAACTCACCTCATTAATATTGCTACCAAGCATCCAAAATGCCGGCCATATTCCTGCTCCTGTTGGCGTTTTAATTCTTGCCTCGATTCTTCCAAACATTGGAGTAAATATTCCTTCTGTTTTAATTCGAGCAGAAGTATAGTTTCCGCCAGCATCTTTTATTGCATTGATAACAAGATTTCCCTTGCCATCGTGGGATATATTTTTCGCTTTATTCGTATAGCTCTGGAGTTCGTTATTTCCCCAGCCGTTTTGACCATTTCCTAAATCATTTGCCCATTTAGTTGGGTCAACCAATGTACCTGAGTCGCTATTAAATTCATCATTCCATACCAATTTGTAACCTTCAATATTTAATGAATCATATTTGACATATTTGTATTGTGGAAATCCCACGA
>CBDUEX010000024.1:0-10206 GCA_965366305.1 uncultured Bacteroidia bacterium
CAAAGCAATCGACCATACCTATTTTGTTTTCAAAGCAAACAACAAAACCTACATACAACAACGTACCGAAGGAATTTGGCAGAATATGTATCAATTTCCGTTACTAGAGATTGCTGTATCTCCACAAGATGTCTTTATCCATTTGAACGAGTTGATTGAAACAACGGAAACACCAATTATTGAACACGCTTACAAGACCAAACACATACTTTCTCATCGTAAAATTACTGCTAACTTTTACACAATATCGCTACATAGAAAACCAATCTTTTTAAAAAGCGATATATTTGAAATTGAATTAGATGAACTGTCAAAGAAGTACCCCACTTCGGTACTTACTCAGAAGTTCTTAAAAAGCTGTAGGATAGATGATTAACAAAGTAATACTCGTTGGACACTTGGGAAAAGACCCTGAAGTGAGATACCTCGATCAAAATAGAGCCGTAGCAAATTTAACACTTGCAACAAATGAACGGTATACCGACAAAAATGGCAATAAGGTTGAACAAACTGAATGGCATAATCTCGAAATGTGGGACGGTTTAGCGAAAGTGGCTGAAAAATACCTTAAAAAAGGTTCTTTGGTTTATGTTGAAGGCAAACTAAAAACTGAAGAATGGGAAAAAGATGGTGTTAAACGATACACTACTCGTATTCGTGTAAATACCATGAACATGCTTGACAGAGCTGCTGGAGGAGGTAGTTCTAGTCCTTCAAATACTGCACCCCAAGCTGATGCTAAAAAAGTGGAACAGCACAATGAGGCTGCCATTGAAAATATAATGGATGAGGGAGACGACGATTTACCGTTTTAACCAATTTATACGAATTTGAAAGCTGATTCCGAACCCTATCAACAGACATTAATTCTACTCGAATCTATTCTCAAATTGGACATTAGTTCAAGTTTGATAATAGGAATTATTGGCTTGATTATAATTATTATAAGTCTTGCCTTTTCAGCCTTATTTTCTAGTTCAGAAAATGCCTTTTTTAGCTTAAGTCCTACCGATTTAATATTCCTTAATGAAGAGAACTCTGTTGCATCAAAAAAAGCACTTGACCTTGTAAATGAACCCGATAGAAAAACAGGCACGAGACGTTTGTTGGCAACAATTTTGCTGATGAATAACTTGGTCAATATTTTTATCGTTATTTATTCTTCCTATCTTTTTGAACGATTATTTGAACTTCCTATAATCGTAACTTCACTGATTACTATTGATCCTAATTTCATTATTCAAGTTGTAATTATTACCTTTATTTTGGTGCTGATTGGAGAGATCATTCCTAAAATATATGCCACTCAAAACAATCTAAAAATTGTTCGACTTATGGCTCGTCCGCTAAGCATTTGCTATACTATATTTAAACCATTCGTATTGCTGCTTGCTGGGAGTTCTTCTGTGTTTGACAAGTATCTAAAAAAACGTTTTCATAACATTTCCATGGAAGAAATAAGTCAGGCAATTGACATTGCAGATGAAGACAAGGAAATTGAAGAAAAACACATTCTCAAAGGAATTATCAACTTTGGGAATACCAGTGTAAAGCAAATAATGAAACCTCGAACGGAAGTTTTTTGCATGGATATTAATACTGACGCCATGGAATTACTGAAAACAATCGCGGAATCAAATTACAGCAGAATTCCTGTGTTTGAAGAAAGCTTTGATTCAATTAAAGGTATTCTATACATCAAAGACACGCTTCCATACATTCACAAGAAAACTAATTTCAATTGGCAAGAATTAATACGATCTCCATTATATGTTCCAGAACATAAAAAAATTGATGATTTGTTAGAAGAGTTCCAGGAGAAAAGAGTGCATATGGCAATTGTGGTTGATGAATATGGTGGTACCAGCGGTATTGTAACTATGGAAGATATTTTAGAAGAGGTGTTTGGCGAAATTATTGATGAGTTTGATGAAGAGGAAATGAGCTATTCTAAATTAGATGATAACACTTTCATTTTTCAAGGTAAGACTGCTTTAAATGATATCTCAAAAATAATTGGTGTAAATCAAGACTACTTTGAAAAAATAAAAGGTGATGCGGAAACGCTTGGCGGACTGTTAATGGAAATTGAAGGTGAAATTCCTACCAATGGTCAGGAAATATATACAGAGAGTATGACGTTTACTGTAGAGTCGGCTGACAATCGTAAAATAAACCGAATTAAACTTCAAATAATATCAGACGAATTACTTGACGATGAGGATGAATAAATATGGCTTAATACTGCTAGCATCGGTGATCTCATTGGCTGCATGTAAAAATTTTACTCCTAAGCCTAAAGCCTACCCACGCGTTGAATATCCAGAAAAGTCTTACCAACGAATTACAACTGATTGCCCTTTCAGTTTTGAAATACCTCAATATAGCCAGCTAATGCCTTATACTTATGAGGTGAAGCCATGCTGGTTTAATTTGAGCTACACTCCCTTTAATGCAACCTTGCACACGAGTTATTCGTCGTTTAAAAACCAAAAGGCCTTGGATAGTTTAGCAGAAGATTCTTATAAACTAGCGTTCAAGCACATATCTAAAGCAGATGAAATAATTGAACGTGAAATTAGTGATTCTACAAAAGGTATTTATGGTATGATTTATGATTTGCAAGGAAAAACCGCAACGCCATTTAACTTTTATTTGACTGACGGCAAATCGCATTTCTTTAGAGGATCATTCTATTTTAATGAGAAAACTAAAATAGATAGTGTTCAACCGATATATGAATTCTTAAATGCTGATATGATGCATTCTATTGCAACTTTCGAGTTTAAATAGTCGAACTATTTTACTCTCAAGTTTCGCCCAATTCTTAAAGTAGTATTTCTACTAATTCGATTGAGTTTGCAAATTGTATTTACACTCGTTCCATACTTTCTAGAAATACCATAGAGCGTATCTCCCTTGCGTATTTTGTGATACTTTCGGGTTGATGTTTTCTTTTTGGCAACGGGTGCACCTCCGTTAGGAAACCATGTATGATTTAGATAAACCTGTTCTTGTTTTAAAGTAAAGCTCTTGAAATCGATGATTTTTGAAGGATTAAATGCCTGTCCCATAAATCTGGTTTCAAAATGAAGGTGTGAGCCTGTACTTCTTCCGGTACTTCCTCCAAACCCAATTACTTGACCAGCTCTCACTGTTTGATTTCGAACAACTATGGCCTCTGAAAGGTGGGCGTAAATCGTTTCCACGCCATTGTAATGACGTATCATAACGTAATTACCAAATCCTCCAGGATTGTACTTCTGAATTCGTATTACGCCATCAAAAGCAGCATACACCGGATCACCAATCTCTAAATCAATATCTATTCCGCGGTGCATTCTTCCATGACGCCAGCCATAGTAAGAAGTAACAACACCTTGAAAAGGATGAACATAGTCGCAATCTTCTTCAACAAGATTTAGAACAAAGCCCCAAGAAACCCTTTCTTTATCAAATCTAGGACTGTCAACATTTGCTGAGTCCCATGAAAATCCATAGATCGATTGAGCTGGAATTAAGTTTCGATCAAATTCCCACCATTTAATAGGCTTAAGCTCCTGTGTTGTTTGAGCAAATGCATTACTAAAAAAACCTACAAACAGTAAGAGTGCTATTCTACAATTCAAGTATTTTTCTAATCTCTTTTTCATCTTTATTCAGTTGTTCAATCAATTCAGTAACGTGATTAAAACTAATCTCATCTCTCGTTTTTTCAACAAATTCAAGTGTAATTTCTTGATTATATATATTATTTGAAAATTCAAAAATATGGACTTCTATGCTCCATTGTTTGTTTATAAACGTTGGATTGTATCCAATATTGAGCATTCCACCATATTTCTTATCATTTACATAGACCCACACTGCATAAACTCCATTCTGTGGAATAAGTTTAAACGAGCTATTTAGACGAATATTTGCAGTTGGGAAACCAATCTCAGTTCCTTTTTGCATTCCTTCTTCCACTCTACCAGAGATTTTATAATTTTCTCCAAGATATTTTTTAGCTGAAATTACATCGCCTTTTAGCAGTGATTTTCTGATTTTTGTGCTGCTAACGATACTGCTATTAATATCTTGTGCAGGAATTTCTTCAACTTCAAAACCGTAGGTTTCACCAAAAACTTTCATTTGGTCTAAACCACCTTCCCTATTTCTGCCAAATCGATGATCATATCCTATAATTAGTTTCGTTATCTTCAATTGTTCCACCAAAATATCACGAGCAAATTCTGAAGCTTTCAACCGACTTAAGTCTTTGGTAAACGGCATAATAATCATGTATTCAATGCCTAGGTCTTCTACCAACTTTACTTTTTCTTCAATTGTATTAAGCAGCTTTAGGTTATTATCATCTGGATAAAGGACCAAACGAGGATGCGGATAAAAGGTAAGTAAAACACTTTCTCCTCCATTGTTTTTTGCCTCTTGAACAACTTGTTTTAATATTTTTTGATGACCAACATGAACTCCGTCAAACGTTCCTTGGGTTAACCAAACCGGCTTTGAAGGCTTAAACTCAGCTATGTTGTGTATGACTTTCAATCGTTAAATTGTTGAGCGAATTTAAAAAAGTCTTCTTGTAATTGGATATCATTCATCGTTACTGCATTGTCTACATCGTAATCTCCAATTTTTGTTCTTCTTAGTGAAGTGAGGTGTGCACCACTCTTGAGCTTTTCACCATAGTCTCTAGCTAACGATCGTATGTACGTTCCTTTACTGCACTTGATTAAAAATGGGACTGTAGGAAATAAATCAGTAGTTACTGAGAATTCGGTGATCTCTACTATTCTCGATTTTATTTTAACTTCTTCTCCGCTTCTAGCGTATTCATATGCTCGCTTTCCATTGATTTTAACGGCAGAGTGCATCGGAGGTGTTTGTTCAATACTTCCCACAAAGTGAGTCGTAGCTTCAACAATCATTTCTGGTGTAATATGCTTAGTTTCAAACGTTGCGTTTACCTCCTTTTCTAAGTCGTACGACTCAGTGGTTTCTCCAATTTTAAACGTTCCTGTGTATTCTTTGGCTTGAGCTTGAACGGACTCAATTTTTTTTGTATACTTTCCGTAACAAACTATTAGTAAGCCAGTTGCCAGAGGGTCTAATGTGCCTGCATGCCCAATTTTCTTTATCCGTGAAATGTTGCGTAGTTTTTTGACCACATCAAAACTGGTCCATTCTAATGGCTTATCTATGAGTAAAAACCCGCCTTCTGTAATGTCTAATTGACTCACTTACTTTTGGGCAAATTTATATAATACCATGGCGATTGCACCAAATATTATGTTGGGAATCCAAACTGCAATTAGTGGCGGCAATGCACCACTTGAACCATAGGCAATAAAGAATTGCATTACAATTAAAAAAGTAAAACTCAATAGTAGTCCAATTCCAAGATTTAATCCAATTCCTCCTCTTGTTTTTTTAGATGCTACGGATACTCCAATTATGGTTAAAATTAGAATAGCGAAGGGAGATGAATAACGTTTATACTTTTCCGTAGTGTAGAAAAAAGTATTTCCAGTTCCCCGCATTTCTTCCATGGCAATCATGTGATCCAACTCTTTTAGATTGAACATTTGTACATCATCGTTCTTTCGAAAAAAGTCTTCTGGATTGAAAGCAATCATAGTATCTAGGGTTGCTCCTTGAGTTAGAATTTCCATACCGTCTTCAAACTCACGAATCCAGTATTTGGACAACCTCCATTTATTGGTGTTTTTATTCCAGCTCAATCTATCTGCAAATAATTTCGATTTTAATTCACCATCAACAATATGCTCAATGCTTACTTTATACCCTGCACTATCAGACAAATTGTAATTGCCCATACTTAGCATTACACCAGGCTCCAGTTGTGTTCTTATCGAAGATTTAGTATAGCGGGTTCTATCTCGGATGTAGGTGTTCTCAAAATCGACTCGTGTTTTATCTGCTTTTGGAATTATCCATGCAAACAAACTAAACGAGAAAAGTGCTAAGAACACGGCAGTAATTAAATACGGTACCATCAACCGTCTGTAGGAAACACCACTAGCTAAAATTGCGACAATCTCTGAAGTCTGAGCCATTTTAGAAGTGAAAAATATGACCGATATAAATACAAAAACCGGACTAAAAAGATTTAATAGAAAAGGCACCCAGTTGATGTAGTAGCTGAACATCACCTTACTAAAAGGTGCGTCGTTTTCCATAAAGTCATCAATCTTCTCCGCAAGATCGAATACAATAATTATAACAGTAAACAACCCTAGTGCCAATAGAAATGCACCGAGGTAACGTTTAATGATATAGTAATCGATTTTTGTGAGTTTCAAAATTAGTGGTGCTAGCGTTTTTAATTGTTTGGCTTAATCTTTTTAATAGCCAATGCAAATAAATTAGAAATAGCTGCACTTTCGGCTAAAATTGGATTAATGATCTCCAAATCTAGATATCCTTCTTCTTGGATCATTTCTAACCAATAATGGCATCCATCAGCTGCTTCTTTGGCATTACTTAATTTTTTTAAAAAGTATTCAGGATTTTGGGTATCCATTAATCCTTTCGATTTGATTGCCATATCCGTGGCTTTTTCAATGAGATGCCCTCTCATTAAATTACACAGTACAACATCTTGTGGTAGTACTAAGGCAATTTTAAGACACGTTCTGCTTAATAGTTTTGTTCTTTTATAGATATCTCCAATCATAACCTATCGTTTAATTTATTAACCATTTTATCTTTCCATTCTTTAAAGGTATCCGCCAAAATATGTTTTCTAGCTTCGCGAACTAACCATAAATAGAATTTTAAGTTATGCTCGCTTGCTATTTGAGCAGCGAGGTATTCTTTTGCTTTAAATAGATGACGTAAATACGCTCTGCTATATTGAGGAGTTAGTTCTTCATCAATAGGATCAAAATCTTTCTCCCATTTTTGATTCTTCATGTTCATGGTTCCGTCTTTTGTAAACAACCATCCATTCCTTGCATTCCGGGTTGGCATTACACAATCAAACATATCCACACCTAAACTGATGCATTCCAATATATTTACAGGAGTTCCTACGCCCATTAAATACCTGGGTTTGCTTTGTGGAACTATGCTACAAATTTGATCTGTAATGGCATACATATCTTCATGAGGTTCACCAACGGATAAGCCTCCTATGGCAATACCATCGGTATCTTTGCTCAAACAATACTCGGTACTTTGCAATCTTAAATCAGGGAAAACACTACCTTGAATGATTGGAAACAACTGCTGATTGTAGCCATATTTAGGCTCTGTTGCTTCAAACCTTGAAATGCATCGATCTAACCATCGATGGGTGGTTTCCATTGAATTTTTGGCATAATCCTTTGTAGTAGGATACGGCGTACACTCATCAAAAGCCATAATAATATCGGCCCCAATAGTACGTTGTGTATCCATTACATTCTCTGGAGTGAAAAGCAATTTATGCCCATCGATATGGCTCCTAAAAATGACACCTTCTTCTGTAATTTTTCGTTGATCTGAAATAGAATACACCTGAAATCCGCCACTGTCTGTAAGCATTGGTCTATCCCAATTGATAAATTTATGCAAACCACCAGCTTGCTCAATAACCTCAAGTCCGGGGCGTAAGAAAAGATGATAGGTGTTTCCAAGAATAATCTTGGCATCAATTGTATTTTTAAGCAGCGATTGGTCAACAGCTTTCACTGTTCCTTGTGTGCCAACTGGCATAAAAATAGGTGTTTCAATGACTCCATGATCGGTAGTAATTACACCTGCTCTTGCTTTTGTATCTTTTTCGTTGTGCTGTAAGTTGAAAAACACTATTGGAATATCAGACTAAATTGTAAAAGTTTGGGAGACACTCTTTCAAGGCTTCCAGCATAAATGAAACCATCGGGAACTAGTTGGTTTCCAAGTCCATTGCTCAATTTTATTTCAGGTGAAAATTTAAAAAATTCGAAATAAACATCGAGGCCAACTCCAATATCATACGAAAATGTATTGGGATAAAGTGCAACAATTGGTTTGGTATCACTTCTATCGGTTTGAGCGTCACTTGTAAAATCAAAACGGTAAGTAACTCCTCCTAGCACATACATTCTCCAGTTCTTATGTCGTTTACTTTTGTATTTTAAAGACAAAGGAAGTTCCATATACGTGGATTCAATTTGAGCTGTTTTAACCACATCTCCTCGAAATTGATAGTTCATATCACGTTGAGCAAATTGAATGTTTAACATGGTTCGAATATCCCAGTTTTCGGCTAGTCTAAAATTTGCCAAACCTCCTAATCCAAAACCTGGATATGAAGTTGATTCAATACTTTGCAGTGTGTCAGAAAGAAGACTATTATTTTTTACAGTAAATTTCAATTTCGCCGTATTCCCCATCAAACCAAAACCAAAGCGTACTGGCTTTCTGTCATATAGCGGATTAAGCTCTTGAGCTTGTGCTCCGAGACCAAAACCTAGCAATAGGAGAAGTATGATTATTTTATTCCTGTGTAAATAGAACATATTCCAAAGGTTAAACGCTTATCCTTCACATTATTGTATTTTGCATCTCCCATTATTTTAAGGAATTCCTGGCCTTCAGGAAATGCTTTTACCGATTCTGGCAAGTAAGTATATGCGGCATTGTCGCCAGAAAACAATTTCCCCCACAATGGCAAAAGTGTTTTATTGTAGATATTAAACAGTAACCCAAACAATCCTTTCGGTTTTGAAAACTCCAGAATCATGGCAATACCACCAGGTCTAAGAACTCTGTTTATTTCTAACAAGCCTTTATTCAGGTTCTCGAAATTTCGAACTCCAAATGCAACAATAACTGCATCAAAACTGGCATCTTCAAATTGCAAGTCTTCACTATCTCCGTATTGCAAGCGAATATTTTTGATTCCTTGATCCGCAATTTTCTTTTTACCAACTTCCAACATTCCTTCAGAAATATCTACTCCAATTACCTCTTCTGGATTTATTTTTAAGGTGGCGATGGCAAAATCTCCCGTTCCGGTAGCTACATCTAATATTTTCTTTGGCTTGTGTTCAGCTAAAATTCTGATTGCTTTTTTCCTCCATCCTTTGTCGATACCTAATGATAGAAAGCGATTAAGAAAGTCATATTTATGAGCAATGTTGTCGAACATTTGCTGTACCTCTTTCTTTTTAGAATCAGACGAATTGTATGGTTTAACTTTAGTACCCATTGAATGCCACAAAATTAACCCAAAAAGTCTATAAGAATAGTGTATGCAGTTGCAGAAATGTTGAGTGTCCTTCTATCGGCTTGACAAACGTTTTGGGATTAAAAACGGATTACACAATTTATACTAAGATCTCTGATATATTTTAAGTTTTGGGACGTGTTGCTATTATTAGCCTGATATCTTTGCAGTCATGGATTTTTCGAAAGCAATGTTTGATAGGAGTTATGGCTCTGTACATCAAATAACCAACAACACAAAACCGCAATTCGCTTTCATTGGAAGGTCAAATGTTGGAAAAAGCTCTTTGATTAATGCTCTAACAAGCAAAAAAGACATGGCTAAAACCAGTTCGAAGCCTGGGAAAACGCAACTCATCAATTTTTTTGATGTAGAAGGACTGGTCAACTTAGTAGATTTACCTGGATATGGTTATGCTAAAGTTTCTAAAAAACTCCGCGAACAATTTGAAGGATTGATTACTGAATATTTGTTGCATAGTGAAAGTTTGTTCATTGTATTTGTACTCATAGATGCTGCAATTCCTCCGCAAAAAATCGACTTAGAATTTTTGGAATGGTGTGGCGTTCATCGCGTTCCTGTAGGAATTGTTTTCACCAAAACGGATAAGAAAAAGCCAAAACAGACAGAAGCAAATATGGCAGCTTTTGAAAAAGAATTAACCAAGTACTTTGTTGAACTCCCTGTAACCTTTGAAACTAGTGCCAATACCAAACGAGGAGTTGAAGTGCTGGGGGAATGGATTAGTGAGCAGAAGATTGCGTAGAGATTTAGGACGAATGATTTAGGATGGATGATTTAGGATTTAAGATCAATGATTTAGGACTGATGATTTAGGATTTAAGACGGACGATTTAGGATTTAAGATGGATGATTTAGGACGAATGATTTAGGATTTAGGACTAATAACTACTAACTATTAAATCTTTTTCCTTAAAAATTAAACCTTGATCCTTAACCAAATTCAAGCAACTAAGAAACCAGGC
>CBDUEX010000025.1:0-10045 GCA_965366305.1 uncultured Bacteroidia bacterium
GATGACGTGCTGGCAAAAATCATTGAGTTTTGTGAAAGAAGCAGGGAAGGTAATCCTGATTGTTTCAATTGTTTTGTGGTTCTTAGCGAGTTATGGTCCAAAACCTAGCCAAAGCTTTTCAATTCAAGAATCGGTGAGCCTAGAAGAAAGTTATGCTGGACATTTTGGGAAGGCAATTGAGCCAACCATAAAACCAATTGGTTTTAACTGGAAAATTGGAATTGCATTGGTTACTTCGTTTGCAGCACGAGAAGTGTTTGTTGGAACAATGAGTACGATTTATAGTATTGGAGATACAGAGAACTTCGAACAAATTCGCGAGAAGATGAACAAGGACAAACTGCCCAATGGCGAACCTGTTTATTCACTTGCAGTTGTGCTCTCTCTGATGATATTTTATGCTTTTGCGATGCAATGTATGAGTACATTGGCAGTAGTTTATAAAGAAACAAAATCGTGGAAATGGCCCATTATTCAGTTTACCTACATGACCATCCTTGCATACGGGAGTAGCTGGGTTGTCTTTAATCTATTTTCTTAATAATTGGGATTAGAATCTTAACTAAGGTTCCTGTAGCATCTCCTTTGGATTTTAGATCTACAATTTGAACATCGAAGTTTCCTTTACCTTCACTTAAAATTTCCAGTCGTTTTCGAGTTAAATCCATTCCTGCTGATGCATGTTTACTACTGCGTTTTGCATTCATAATTTTAGAAGCATCTCTTCCTATGCCGTTATCTTTAATGGAACAAACAAGGTGCTTGCTTTCTTTGGAGATTACAACATCCAAGGTTCTATCATTTTCTTTTGGAAGGAGACCATGGATAATGCTATTCTCTACAAATGGCTGAATTAACATAGTTGGAATATGCGTGGTTTCTAAATCATCAATGTTTTCTGTAGTGATAGAGTACTCCAGGTTATTGTCCATTCGCATTTTCTCCATTTCTAAGTAAAGGTTTAACCATTGTACTTCATCTTCTACGGAGATGTACTTTAATCTGCTGTTTTGCAGAATCTTACGCATTAAACTTGCAAATTTACTTAAGTAAGTATATGCCTCTTTAGGCTCTTTTTTAAGAATGAAATATTGAATGCTATTCAGTGAATTGAAAATGAAATGTGGGTTCATTTGACTACGCAATGCAGCCAATTCCGAATCTACCAACTGCAGCTTATACAACCGTTCAATTTCTCTCGTACGATATTTGAATAAAGCGTAAATTATTCCTAAAACAAACAGCACTGCCAACGTAACAAACCACCATTTTTGCCAAATTGGAGGCTCTACATATACTTTTAATTCTTCAGAAGTTGAAGTCCAATTACCAAACTCATCCTCGGCGATTACCTTAAAGGTATAGTTCCCAGGATTTAGTCTCGGATACACTGCAGTGTTTGAATTCTGAGATTCAATCCAGTTATTGTCGAAGCCTTC
This sequence comes from uncultured Bacteroidia bacterium, assembly GCA_965366305.1. Classification (GTDB taxonomy): domain Bacteria; phylum Bacteroidota; class Bacteroidia; order NS11-12g; family UBA9320; genus UBA9320. The sequence continues at coordinate 1,440 of CBDUEX010000025.1, forward strand.
TAGTTTATATCGGTACTTGACACCATCAGAGTTTATAAAATACAGCGACATAAAATCAATCTCCAATCGTGAATTTAAAAAATTCATTCGGATAGAGTTAGGTTGAGTATAGTCAAATTCACCTCTAATATCGGTAAACCGAACTGGTGCAGAAGTAGTATCGTAATTGATGTTTTTTGGTTTGAAGTAATTTAAACCAGTTACTCCTCCAAAGTAATAGTAGCCAGTTGAACTTTTTAGAAATGCACCTTCATTGTATTCGGTATTTTGCAGGTAATGTTCAGGTTTAAAATTGATGAATTTATGGGTATAGATGGAGTAACGTACTAAGCCATTATTCGTTGACAACCAGCAAGTTCCATTGCCTTCATAAGCAATTCCGTATACCGAGTTATTGATTAAACCATCTTCCTCGGTAACATGACTACTTTTTTCAGTGTTAATATCAAAAATATTGAGACCACCACCATAAGTTCCAATTAGTAAAGTATCCTTATTTAACCATGCCAACGACATTACATTGTTATTACTTATGCTAAAAGAATCATTGGCGTCGTGTTTTAAGACTCTAAATTTTTTGGTATCCAGATTAAAAAATTGCAATCCACCTCTAAAGGTGGCTATGATTAATTCATTCTTACTTGGATGTTGTTCGATTTGATATACGGAATTGTTGTTATTGTTTTTGGAAGGGAAATGTGTGAAGTTGTATGCTGAGTCTATTGAATACAACCCATTTTGTGTTCCCAACCAGAGTTGCCCTTTTACATCTTCAAAAATTTCACGAATAACATTGCTTGATATTTTGCCATTTTCTACGTTGGCAATTAGCTTAGATTTCCCTGTACTTGGGTTGAAACGAAACAATCCTTCGTCTCGTGTACCTAACCAAAATGTGCCCTTGCTATCCTCGTAAATGCAACGAATTGCTTTGGTCTCGTATATGCCATCCTTAATTAGCGGAAATACTTTCTCGATGCTATGGTCTTTGGCTAACTTAACTAATCCCGAAGTTAGTGTTCCCAACCAAATGGCTGAATTTCGGTCTTCATATACATAGTATACATTGTTATTATAGGTAAGATCGTTGTAGTCAAAGTATTGAACAAGCCCAAATTTTTTGAGTTGAGGAGCATATTTACTAACTCCTGAAATAGTTCCAATCCATACAATACTTTGTTGGTCAATGAACAAACAAGTTACTTGGTTATTTACCAAAGAAAAAGGACGTAAAGGGTTGGTGGTGTAGTGGGTGATAACGCCATCATCGTAGTGCATTAGTCCTCCTACAGAACCTATCCAAGCATTATTGTCGCGAACTTGAATAGACGTTATTTTATGAAGTAATCGTTTTTTAGGAGGAAGTTTTATGGGTGTAAGTTGCGTAAAGTTAAGGTCCATGATAAACAAACCTCTGTTGGTGCCAACCAGGTAATTGTCTTTGTATTTTGCTATAGAGCTAAATTGCAATTGCTGATTCGTAAACACGTTGATTATCTGCGTTTTAGTGCATTTGTAAATCGAGCTACCATTTAAAACTAAGTAAGAATTCTTAATTGGATAGACGAAGGAATTAAGAACATTATTGAGTTCTGAGAACTTGTTTTTTGTAATGGCATTGGAATTGAGATCCATCTCCCAAATTCCACCACGGTCTGTGGTGATATATAAAGTGTATTGGTACCGGGCGAAATTGGTAATGGGATAATCGAAACTTTCATCCGCCGCTTTAAAGCTAATGTTTTTAAAGGTGTAGTTGTCCAGATCCATTACATCAACACTCCCTAAATTATTACCAATATAAAGTTGGTTGTCTATCTCCTTTAGGCAGGTGATGTAGCTATCGTGTAAGGAATTTTTTGCTCCTTCAACGTGTTTGAAAATCTTGAAGTATTTGCCATCGTAACGATGAAGACCTTCTGCAGTTGCTATCCAAGTATATCCTTTACTATCCTGCTCAAAAGCAGTAATAGTTCCCATCGATAATCCATCATTAACTGTTAAATTTTGAAAACGAATGGGTTCTTGAGCATAAGTTGCTAAATAAGCAACAAGCCCGATAATCAAGATGTATATATGTTTAAACGATACCTTAAGCACTGCCTAACGCAGCTAAGAAATTGTCTTTACGACGCTTGGAAACTCCAACGCTATCTCCATTCGTCATAACTGCATAGCTGCCTTCACCACGAATGTACGTTTTAATTTCTGCTAAATTAATTAGATACGATTTGTGTGATCTAAAAAAGTTAAAGTCCTTCAAACGGTTTTCGTATTCCTTAAGATTTTTGGAAGTGGTGATTCGTTCTCCGCTTTTTAAGAAGAAATAAGTATAAGCTCCATCACCTTTACAATAAACAATATTTTCAGTTTTTAAGAACTGCAGACCTTTTGATGTAGACAATGATATTTGTCCTTGTTTGTTTTTTATTTCAGGCATAGCTGTTTTAATGCGAACACGTTCAACGGCATTTTGTAAATGGTCGATACATACTGGTTTTAATAAGTAATCAATGGCATCCGAACGAAATGCTTTTACGGCATGTTCTTCGTGTCCGGTAACAAAAATTACATTTTGTCGTTTGTTTTTAATGCCTTCTAAAATTTGAAACCCATCGCCATTGGCCAAGTGAATGTCAAGAAATACAAGATCAGGATCTTCAGTATTGATGGTCTTAATACCTGTTAGTACACCATTTGCTGTACCTACTATCTCCACGTTTTCTACAAAGGATTGCAAAAGTAACTCTAGGTTTTCTCTGCTTTTTCTCTCGTCATCGATAATTACTGCTCTTAACATAGTTTTAAATTTTAAAGGTTAAACAAACTTTTAGCTCTTGATAAATTTCCTGCTTTCAACATGATCGTTGTAGATCAGTTGTATGAAGTAGGTTCCTACAGGGAGGTGAACTACATCAATCTGATTTGTAAAACCAGAATTCATATGTTCTCTACCTGTTATATCAGTTATTCGGATAGCATCTGCATCTACAGCTGCTTTAATATTTATTTGTGAAGTAGAAGGGTTTGGGAATACGGTGAAGTCAACTTTATATTCCTTTTTAAAACCAAAAGAGTAATCAACGAGTTTTTCTTTTGCATCGAAAAAAGATTGTGAATTCCCTTGGTTTCCATTGAGTTCTCCAATGTCAGCAATTTTATTTGCCTCATTTTCAAATTCATCACCTGGAATTTCCCAGTCGTCAAATACCAAAGTATCTTCTTGGTCTACAATGTCAATATCTCTATCGCTATCTACAGAGTCAACTTTAATGATGGATTGATTTTTAGTTTTCTTATCACCCTTCTTTTCATCATCATCACCACCCGCATAAGCAATCCCAAAGGCACCTAATAGGATAAATACGATGAATGAAAATCGTTTGAAGTTTTGTTTGTGATCCATATCGTAAAGATAACGGAAAAATTCCGCTGCTAAAAGCGTGCAATTGATAAACGGGAATATTGGATTGAAAAGCGGTCAAATATTACATTTCCATGAATAAGAAAAGGGGTCAGACTGACCCCTTTGTTACTAAAAGCTAAGTTTACGAAAACTACCTTACCGAATATGTAAGCTATATTTCCATAATGATGCCACACTTTAATAAATCTGAATTTTGATGGGTTGAATAATTCTGAAATTTACAGGATGACCATTGTGTTCAGCAGGCTCCCACTTGGGCATTTTCTGTAACATTCGAATTGCTTCTTTTTCTGCTCCTAATCCTGGAAGTGAACATCTAAGTATCTTAATGTCAGACACATGGCCATCTTTGTTTATCACATATTCAATGTCAAGTTTTACCACTTCGGCGTAGTCCATCATTACCGAGCTCACATAAAAATTTTCTTGATAAAAGGTTTCAAGTGCTTTTTCACCACCTGGAAATTGCGGTTTTTTACTGGCAAAAGTGACTATATTATTAGTCGGTTCTTGGACATCCTGAACTACCTTTTGCGGTATGAACGTTGGTAAATGATCAAAAACAGGAGCTAAATCAATAATTGGGTCGTTAATGAGGTGATCTACTTGCTTAATAAATGCAGCGGGATCAAACATCATCGCTTTTTGTTTTACCACTTTTTCCTTGATAGTTTCCTCTACGTGTTGTGTTTTTACTTCTGTCGTAAAACTGTAAATCGTATCAAATTCTCGTGAGGGTGGTTCTTCAATTACAAAATTGCTGGTGTAGCCAAGACTTAAAAAGTAGTTTACAAATAGGAGGGCAGCTATAACTCCAATTTCAAATAAGATAATTCGGTCGGGTTTGTTTTTAGATTTGTACATAATGCTATTAGTTTTATCTAATAACAAAAGGTAAACACCAAAGCGTATCTTAAATCAATGAAAAGGCGTTCTTAATTGATTATCGGCAACTAAAACTAAGCTTGAAGATCTTTGAATCGTTCTTTTACCATGGTTGGAATAGGAGTAGGTCGTCCTTCTTCATCAATTCTTACAAAAGTGATATTGGTTGTTACTACTACGTCCTCTTCGTGCGTATAAACACTCACTTTTCGAGCTTCAATTTTGAAAGTAACAGAGGTATTTCCCATATGAGCTACTTCCCCATAGATACGAATAAGGTATCCTTCCTTCACTTTTTTCTTAAATACCAGTTCATCTACTTTAATGGTAACCATGTTGGGTGTATGGCATAAACTCACTGCTTTTGAACTTGCAGCTTCATCTATCCAGGCCATCATGATTCCTCCAAAAAGATTTCCGTGTACACCAAGATCTTTGGCCATACATATGTGCGTGGTAATTAATTCCATTGTTGCAAAGGTACTTAAGAATTAAACAAAATTGTACTCAGAAAGTTCCTAAACTCCCCAATTTTCACGATCCAAACTTCGATAATGAATAGCTTCTGCTAAATGTTCCATTTGAATGTCTTCGCTACCTGCAAGATCGGCAATTGTTCTGCTCACTTTCAATATTCGATCATACGCTCGGGCACTTAAATTCAACTTATTCATTGCATTTTTCAAAAGTAAAGCACCTGCAGAATTTATTTCACAGTACTTGCGAATGAGGTTGCTTTCCATTTGTGCATTGTTGTAAATTGGAATATCATCAAAACGTTTGTCTTGTAATTCACGTGCTTTAATTACCCGTGCTCGAATGGCATCACTTCGTTCTTCATTGGTAATGGTTTCATTGAGTTCTTCAAATTTCACAGGTGTAACTTCAATATGAATGTCGATTCTATCAAGCAATGGTCCAGAGATTTTGCTCAAGTATTTTTGAACTACACCAGGGGCACACACACATTCCTTTTCGGGGTGATTGAAATAGCCGCATGGACATGGATTCATACTTGCTACTAGCATCATGCTGCTAGGATAATCTACAGAAAATTTAGCACGAGAGATAGTCACCTTGCGATCTTCTAGAGGTTGACGCAATACTTCCAGTACGGTACGTTTAAATTCTGGCAATTCATCCAAGAATAGGACGCCATTATGGGCCAAACTAATTTCCCCAGGTTGCGGATTATTTCCACCACCCACCAAGGCAACATCACTTATGGTGTGATGCGGACTTCGAAACGGACGCTGAGCCATTAGAGTAGCATTACTACCCAATCTGCCAGCAACAGAATGAATTTTTGTTGTCTCTAACGCTTCGTGCAAGTTCATGGGAGGCAAAATGGTGTTTAACCGCTTGGCTAACATGGTTTTACCGGCTCCAGGAGGTCCAATTAGAATAATATTATGACCCCCAGCGGCTGCAATTTCCATTGCTCGTTTAATATTTTGCTGTCCTTTTACATCGCTAAAATCATATATTAATTTCCCAATATTATCGGCAAATTCATTTCGTGGATCAACAACGGTTGGTTTATAATCACCTTCACCTTGCAAAAGTTCAACTACTTCTTTCAGGCTTTCCAAACCATAAACTTCTAATCCTTTAACGATAGCTGCTTCTCTTGCATTTGCTGCAGGAACAATGAGTTTTTTAAATCCATCTTTATTCGCTTGAATGGCAATGGGTAAGGCTCCTTTTATTGGTAGTAAACTTCCATCAAGGCTTAATTCTCCCATAATTATAGTTTGATCGAGCAGGTCGGTTGCAATTAATTCTCCAGCCGCCATCACACCAATAGCAATGGTTAAATCATAGGCAGACCCTTCTTTTTTAATGTCGGCAGGAGCCATATTGATGACCACACCTTTTCGAGGATAGGTGTAGCCGCAATTTTTCATAGCGGCATTTACACGAGGTTGACTTTCCTTTACAGCATTATCTGGCAGACCAATAATTTGAGTTTTTGCTCCTTGCCCTACGTCTACTTCTACCGTAATTAATTGAGCTGATATTCCATAAACGGCACTTCCATAAGTCTTTAATAGCATTGTAATACTGTTAAACAGGGAGGTTTTACAATTGTTTTTGAGTTTAAATTCATAGTTTTATTAGAGTTTGTTCAAATACAAAAGTAGGTTTAATCATAAGACAATCAAATGTGAAACAAATGAATCGCGATTATGCTAATGATTTAATTACAACAGAAATTCATTATAAACTTAGTCGAGTTGAATGCGATAAACATCGCTGTTGTTGCGAGCAATTCCTGAAACGATAAATGGCCCGGGTTGGTTGATTACTTCTATAAAGGTAAATGCATTGCAGCTCTTTGGCAGTGATTCAAAAACCATGGTAAACCGCTTGGTTGCACCTGGAGGAACCCAATACCATTGCGGTTGGTATGGGATGTCAAAAGCCTTAATCAGCTGACTTTTATAACCGGTAGAATCGCAAATTAAAAAGGTAGACTTCCAAACACGAACACCCATAACTTCGGGGTATTGATTGTAAAAAGAACAATGTACAATCACTTGCCCTTCTTCCTCAATACTCGCAAGAACTTCAGGAGTAACTTCAATTTCGATATCTATATCTGGTTGTGCAAGCATGGAAGTATTACGAAGATACGCTAATCCCAAAAAGTTTGTTAGACTTATTAGTCAACCGCGAAATTTACATTCTCTTCAAAATAATTAACGATAGATTATAAGGAAATAATATCTGTTCGTTTCATGAACTATATTTGAAATTAAAGCGTTACGTAACCGAACAGATGAAGAAAGGAATACTCTTGTTAATTTTAAGTGCTGGGATGTTGAGCTCCAAGGCTCAGAATACCTTAAAAGTGTATGAGTCATTTGATGATTTTTCCGCAATGCATTTGGAAAATTTAAGCAGCGACACAACCTATGTTATAAATTTTTGGGCAACCTGGTGCAGGCCGTGTGTTCAAGAATTGCCATTGTTTGATAGCCTTACCTCGTCATTTCAAGATAAGCCCTTAAAAGTGTTATTGGTGAGCTTAGATTTGGTGGATAGTTCGGCGGTGAAACTAAAGGCATTCATTAAAAAGAAAGAAATACAAAGTGAAGTGGTAGTGCTTACAGATGGGAATAGCAATTATTGGATTGATTTAATTGATCCCAATTGGTCTGGAGCGATTCCTTATACTATCATGATTCACAATGAAAAAAAGTCATTTCACGAAAAACAATATCATAATTTATCAGAATTAAAAGAAGACATCATTCAAATAAAACAACAATAAAACCATGAAAAAAATAGCATACACATTAGGCATACTTGCCTTAGGATTATTCGCATACGCACAAGTAACAGGATATAGCGTCGGCGATACCGCAACAGATTTCTCATTGAAAGGAACAGATGACAAAATGCATTCCTTGTCGGAATTTACAGACGCAAAAGGATACATCGTCATTTTTACATGTAATCATTGTCCTTATTCAAAAGCATATGAAGATCGTATTATAAAATTACAAGAAGAATATGGCCCACAAGGGTATCCAGTTGTAGCTATTAACCCAAATGATCCAGAGGTAAATGCAGAAGATGGATTTGAAGAAATGAAGGTAAGAGCTAAAGAAAAAGGCTTCAACTTTTTATATTTATTTGATGATGGTCAAAAAGTCTATCCTCAATATGGAGCGACAAGAACACCACACGTTTTCTTGCTCGACAAAGAAAGAACAGTAAAATACATTGGAGCAATCGACGATAACGTATCAAAGCCAGAAGAGGTTAAAGAGCACTACTTAGCCAATGCAATCAAAGCATTGCAAGAAGGGAAAGACCCTAGCCCTGCAACTACTAAAGCAATTGGTTGTGGCATTAAAGCGAAGAATTAGAATAAGTTCTACGTTTCATTCATACTTCTTGGTAATCAATCTGCCCAAAAAAGTGGAACTACTTTACCTAAAGAATCAACAACCAATGTGCGTTCATTGGTGTAATTGGTTGGTCTTATAAACGTACAAGGAATTGTAGTGGTACTTAATTCTGCTCCATTGGCATCGTTTACGGTAACTGTTGCATCTTTTCCTTGTCGGCAATAAAAATCTGCAAAAAAGGTAGACCCACCTGGTGCTAAGGTAACGGGATTTGTGGTTAGGCCGTCGCATTCAATTTTTATACTAAATGATTCGGTTAATGGTTTTTCTGTTGAAGCGTTGCAATACACTACAACATTAGCAGTTGGTGCACCATAATCTTGGCAAGTAGGAGATTGGCCACTTTGCCAATCGCACATTTCTGCGAGGTAGTA
>CBDUEX010000026.1:0-9761 GCA_965366305.1 uncultured Bacteroidia bacterium
TTTTTAATTCTAACTTTATACGATTTCTACCCCATTTTTTATAATTAAACTTCCCTCTCACAAATGCTTGTGCAAACCGTTCTTCATTTATAAAATCATGCTGAATAAGTTCGTAAATAATTTGTTCTACATCTTCTTTGTGCAATCCGTACCCATATAACTTGTCTCTCACTTCTTGGTGACAACGCTCTTGATACGCACAGTACTTGGCGATTTTCTTTTTAGCTTCTGTTGGTGTAAATTTTTTGAGAATCAAAATACCCTAAAAGTGCTGCTAAATTAGTGTACAATAACACTACTTTTGTATTGGGTTGTACACGATAGCTGAAATTACAAAAATAGTTAATGGATCTTTAGAAGGGAATTCAGAAACTACCATTGAATTTTTATGCATCGATAGTCGGAAAATTCAACATCCAAATGCTTCCATTTTCATTGCATTAAAAACAGCAAAAAGCAATGGTCATCATTTTATAGATAAGGCAATTAGCCAAGGAATAAGTGCCTTGATTGTCTCGGATAATGATCAGTATGATATTCCAACCATCAAAGTAAACGATACCTTAATCGCACTTCAAAAATTAGCTCAACATCATCGCAGTCTGTTTAAAATCCCCGTGGTGGGAATAACTGGGAGTAACGGCAAAACAATTGTAAAGGAATGGATCAGCTTCTTACTTCAAGACGACTTTTCAATATGCAAAAATCCCAAAAGTTATAATTCCCAGGTGGGAGTGCCACTATCTGTATGGTCTATTAATACAAAACACAACTTAGGGGTATTTGAGGCTGGAATTTCTAAACCAAACGAAATGGATAAACTGGCAAATATCATTCGGCCAACCATTGGAGTTTTCACACATTTTGGAGATGCACATGCAGCTGGTTTTACATCAGAAATGGAAAAGCTTAAAGAAAAGATTAAACTTTTTTACTCTTGCGAAACAGTTGTGTGTTCAGACATTAACCCAGTGGTAATCAACGAAATTAAAAACACATCGGCATCACTTTTCACTTGGGGAAGCTCGGTTGCTTGTAACTTGCATGTGTTTAAAAATACGGACCAAACGTATACACTCACATACAAAGGAGATAGCTATTCGACAGAATTGCCTTTTAGCGATAAAGCTTCACTGGAAAATGCATTTAATTCTATTGCAACATGTTTGGTTCTAGGTGTTTCACTGTCGTCGTTGTTAGCTAAACTTCAAAAACTCCCAGCTATCGATATGCGTCTGCAACAAGTAGATGGATTAAACAACAATCACTTGGTATTGGATTATTACAATTCAGATTATCAGTCATTAGTAATTGCATTGGACTTTATCAAGCAACAACATGCAAAGAGACGGACCACAGTTATTCTATCTGATATCCTTCAAAGTAATCTTGAACCAAAGGAATTGTATAAAAAAGTGAATGTTTTACTTCAGAACAATGGCATTGATGAGCTTATTGGTATAGGGCATAACATACAGCAACAAGCAAATGAGTTTGGTGTTGCAAGCACTTTTTTTAGTACAACAGAAGAATTTTTAAAAACTTATTCCTTTCATCAACTTAAAAATCAGAACATTTTATTGAAGGGAGCTCGGTCATTTCAATTTGAAAAAATTGCAGATCGACTCAAGATAAAAACACATCAAACTTCATTAGAAGTAAACCTCAGCAGACTGCAAGAGAATATTGATGCTATTAAGTCAAGTATTAAATCAAGCACTAAACTAATGGCAATGGTTAAAGCACTTGCATACGGTAGCGGTGGATTTCAAATTGCTAAACTTTTAGAATTCAACAACATAGACTATTTAGGCGTTGCATATACTGACGAGGCAACGCAACTGCGATCAAGTGGTATCTCAGCACCAATTATAGTATTAAATCCTGATTTAAACTCATTAGAACCCTATTTAGAACAAAACATTCAGCCCGTTATTTTTTCATTTGAAAGCTTAAAGGCAATTCAAAATGAACCCATAAAAATTCACTTAGAATTTGATACTGGAATGCACAGACTGGGCTTTTCAAAATCTGATATAAATAAAGTCATTGGTCTCTTACAACAGAATTCAAATATTGAATTGTGCTCAGTTTTCAGCCATTTAGCAGTTGCTGATGATGTGAATAAAGATGATTTTACAAAAAATCAGATAGATACATTTAATGAAATATGTAATCTAATAGAAGCAGGAATAGACAAGCCATTCATACGTCATTTATCTAACACCGCAGGCATTGAGCGATTCCCACAAGCTCAATTTGACATGGTTAGACTTGGAATCGGTTTATACGGAATATCTTCCCTTGGCCGGCAAAGTGCACTTCAGCCAGTGAGCACTTTTAAATCCTATATTACACAAATAAGAAAAGTAAATGCTGGAGAAGGGATAGGTTACGGACAACACGATATCTCAGATCAGATTCGCAACATCGCAATTATAGCAGTTGGGTATGCAGACGGTTTTAGCCGTTCTTTTAGCCGAGGCAAAGGTTTCTTTTTAATTAACGGCCAAAAGGCCAAGGTAGTTGGCAACGTATGTATGGATATGACCATGTGCGACGTAACAAACATTTCTTGTACCGTTGGTGACGAAGCCATTATCTTTGGAGACAATCCTCGTGTGGAGGAATTAGCTAAATCTATAGATACCATTCCTTATGAAATTCTAACGAATGTAAGTGAACGAGTAAATCGAGTTTTTTATCAAGAATGAAAGCGATAGACAAACAACAATTAATTGATGGAATAGCAAAAGGCGATTCTAGAATGTTGAGTAAGGCAATTACGCTGGCTGAAAGTACAATTGAAGAACAGCGAAACATTGCTCTCGACATCATAGAACATTTTGGACCTCAACAAAATACCTTTAGAATAGGAATTACGGGAACTCCCGGTGCAGGCAAAAGCACCTTTATCGAAGCAATTGGTTCTCATATACTTAAGGATAACAAGTCAAAAGTTGCTGTCTTAAGCATCGATCCCAGCAGTGGTAAAACACACGGAAGCATATTAGGGGACAAAACAAGAATGAGCACTTTAAGTGCGAACGAAAGGGCATACATCCGTCCAACAGCTAGTGGTAATCAATTGGGAGGGCTGGCAAAGAACACTCGACTCGCGATGCTACTTTGTGAGGCTGCAGGATACAACATTATATTAATTGAGAGTGTTGGAGTTGGTCAAGGAGAAACCGAAATTGCTCAACTAACAGACCTTTTTGTTCTTGTACTTAACCCTGGTGGTGGAGACGAGTTGCAAGGAATAAAGCGTGGAATTATGGAAATGGCAGACATTGTAGTCATCAACAAAGCGGATGGAGATAGTAAGAAGCAAGCAAGTTTAACTGCAAAAGAATACAGCATGGCGCTTCACTTAATGCCTGAAAATGACTCTAAGTGGATTCCAAAAGTATTAACTGCTTCGGCGTTAAAAAACGAAGGAATTGAAGTTTTTTGGGACAAATGCCAAGAATACAAGGAGAGCATTGTTTCCTCTAACTGGAAAGAAGAACACCGTAAAGTTCAGATGATTTACTGGACCAACAAAAGCATGCAGGACATTCTATTCAATCGACTGAAGTCCAACGATTTTGATATCAGCAAGGAACTTGAAAAAGGTATTTTACCAGAGAAACTTGCAGTAAAATTACTGGGATAATGCAACGATGTCCTTTAATGAAAAACATCACTTACACCCTTCATTAGAGAGCATCACAAATCCTTGCCAAGGGTCTATCATATCTTCAAATCTGCACTTACAAGCATCAACAAGTGGATCTGTGATTAAACTGATTCTACCTGTTACTTCAAAATTTTTGTTTTTGTTGGAAAGCACTTCAATTTCGTAATCATAATTCCCTTGAAACAACTCATTTTTCGCGTTTAATCCGTTCCATTTTTCATTCTCTTTTCCTTCAAAAACAACATTGTTATTAGAGCAAACTGTTAGGCTAAAGGATTTGATTCCATCTCCAACAGGATAGAAATTGTCGTTTAAACCATCACCATTTGGAGTAAACGCAGAAGGAAGAAAAATACGAGTTGAGTCGCTGGTTAAAATACGAGGGCTTATTTCTAATCCATTGGTTTCGCAGGTGTTCAAAAAAGGGTCCACACTACACCCGATTAAACTCAGAAATAAGAGATAAGCTATCCACTTGGTCATCTAGCAATTTTACGTAAATATTTTGTCATTCAAAAAAATAGAAATCCTATACCAAATACGCTACTTTTGCCAGATATTTAAATTGAAAATAAAATGATTATTGGTGTACCAACAGAGATTAAAAATAATGAGAATAGAATAGCCTTAACGCCAGGTGGAGCATTAGAGTTGACCAAAAGAGGTCATACTGTTTATGTTCAGAAAAACGGTGGTGTAGGTAGTGGTTTTAGTGATCAAATGTATGTTGATGCTGGAGCTCAAATTCTTGGAACAATTGAGGAAATTTATGGCATTGCAGAAATGATCATGAAGGTTAAAGAACCTATCGAACAAGAATACAAGCTCATTAAAAAAGATCAATTAGTATTTACTTATTTTCATTTTGCAAGTCATAGACCGTTAACTGAAGCCATGATTGAAAGTGGTGCAGTTTGTTTGGCATACGAAACTGTAGAGTCTGCAGATCGTAGTTTACCTTTACTAATACCTATGAGTGAAGTAGCCGGTAGAATGGCAATACAACAAGGTGCTAAATACCTTGAAAAACCAATTAAAGGAAAAGGTGTTTTGCTAGGAGGAGTACCAGGAGTACCTCCAGGAAAAGTACTTGTAATTGGCGGTGGTGTTGTAGGAACTCAAGCTGCTAAAATGGCTGCTGGTTTAGGTGCACAAGTAACCATATTAGATGTAAGTTTAACCCGTCTTAGATATTTAAATGATGTGATGCCTGCAAACGTTGTTACTCGTTTCAGCAACGAAATGAATATTAGAGATCTTATCCCACAAATGGACCTAGTTGTTGGAGCAGTATTAATACCGGGAGCTAAAGCACCTAACTTAATTACTAGAGATATGTTAAAAGATATGTCGCCAGGAACTGTTGTTGTTGATGTTGCTGTAGATCAAGGTGGTTGTATAGAAACATGTAAACCTACAACACATGAAGACCCAACCTATATTATCGACGATATTGTACACTATTGTGTTGCTAATATGCCTGGAGCTGTTCCTTATACTTCAACCGTTGCATTAACAAATGCCACTTTGCCTTATGCTATTCAGTTGGCAAATAAAGGATGGAAAACAGCATGTAATGACAACAATGAATTAAAATTAGGATTGAATGTTGTTGGAGGAAAAGTATGTTACAAAGGCGTTTCAGATGCATTTGACCTTGCTTATACTCCTGTTGAAGATATCTTAGGATAATGGCTGTTAAGCTGTTTCACAAGGTATATTCTAATCCAAACTCTACGGAGTACCTTTTTATTCTTCATGGACTTTTCGGTATGCTGGATAATTGGCACAATATGGCCAGAAAACTTTCCAAGTATTTTAATGTAGTAACTGTTGATCAGCGAAATCACGGCCAAAGCCCACATACCGATGAAATGAGTTTTGAGCTTATGGCAGAAGACTTGGCAGAGTTGATGATGGATTTAAATGTTTCTCAAGCATCAGTACTCGGCCACAGCATGGGAGGTAAAACAGCTATGAAATTTGCGGATTTGCATCCGGATAAATTGCAGAAATTAATAATAGTTGATATCGCTCCTAAGAAATATAAACCGGGTCATACTACCTATTTTGAGGCTTTTAAAGCAATTGATTTTTCGCAATGTGCCTCTCGAAAAGAAGCCGATTCTGCACTTGCAACAGTTGAAGACAATTTTGCTGTGCGTCAATTTCTTCTCAAAAACCTCGACAAAGCTGATCATGGCTATAAGTTGAAACTTAACCTTAAGTCAATTGAAGCTTTTTATCCTGTAATGATTGATAAACTTGAATTTCAATGGTTAATTAATGCTCCAACACTTTTTATAGATGGTGCTAAATCACCTTATATTTCAGAAACTGATCGACAAAAAATTGAAGAGGTTTTTACAAATGTTTCTTTCGAATGCATTGCAGATGCCGGACATTGGGTTCATGCAGAACAACCCGAGGCCTTTTTTCAAGCTACGTTGGCATTTTTGCAATAAACACTCTTGATATTTAGTTATAATTGCCTACGATAAATGGTGAAGCACATACTCAATATTTTACTTCTATCCTTTTCTTTTTCTTGTGCATTAGCACAAACAGAAATTTCTGGAAGAGCAACAGATGGTGTTTCAGGAGAACCTTTACCTTATGTAACTATTAGAGGTACCAATATAAAAATTGGAGCAGTTACTGACTTTGACGGTTATTATACCATCAAAACAGATCTGAAAATCGACAGCTTAGTGGCCGATTATATGGGTTACGAAAGTGTGAGCAAGGCAGTTGTTCTTAATACAAAACAGACCATCGATTTTAGTCTAAACGAAACGGCTAGTACGTTTAGCGAGTTTGTTGTAAAGCCCAATGGAATTAATCCGGCAGATCGGATTATGAAACAGGCCCGGAAAAGAAAAAAAGAATATAGCCCAGAAAAGATTGAATTTTACGAGTATGAGTCGTATAGTAAGGTGCAGCTTGCAGTAGATAATGTAACTGATAAATTCAAGAAACGTAAGATATTTCAAGCAATGGAACCTTTGTTTGATACTGTTTCATCATTCAGCGACACCTCTTCTAAAAAAGTGCTTCCTGTCTTCGTTTCAGAAACCATAAGTGATTACTATTATCGTAAATTTCCTAGACGAACAAAGGAAGTAATAAAAGCCACAAAAATTCAGGGTGTTGGAGTTGGAGATGAAAGTTATGTTTCTCAAATATTGGGATCTACGTTTCAGCAATACAATTTCTACGAGAACAATTTATACATTTTAGACAAAGACTTTATATCGCCACTTTCCTTACAGGCAGCCTCGTACTATTATTTTAATTTAAGAGATAGTGTGCAAATTGATGGTAAACCTTGTTACCAAATTCAAGTTGATCCAAAAAACTCTAAAGATTTAGTTTTTAGAGGAATGATATGGATAACTGCAGATGATTATGCTATAAAGCAGCTCAGTTTAGAAATTACCAGAGAAGCAAATTTAAACTTTATTGAGAAGCTTAAAATTCAACAAGAATTTACCGAAGTAGAGCCTACATACTGGTTGCCCAACAAAACAAGAGTGTTAATTGACATTGCAGAATTAACAAATAACACGTTGGGTATGATTGGTTTATACTACAACTCTGCAAAGAATATAACGATCAACCATGTTCAAGAGCTACCTTTCTATGAAGAAAAGGTTTCCGTTAATCAATCCTCTTTTGATAAAACAGATCAATATTGGGACACCGCTCGTCATGAACAAATAACTGCTGAAGACAAAAAAATATATCAGATGGTTGACTCTTTAAAAAACCAACCACTAGTTAAAACTTACATTGATATTGTTGAAATAATTGTGGAAGGGCACGTACCTGCCAATAAAATAGAACTAGGCCCATATTACTACTTATTAGGCTATAATAAACTCGAAGGAATACGAACTCGAATTGGTTTTAGAACCAGTCCTGCTTTTAGTGAAAATTTTGCATTTAGAACCTATGGAGCATATGGATTTAAAGACGAGCAATTCAAATATGGTGTTTTTGCAGATTATGTATTGAGTCGTAAAAAATGGGCTAAAATTGGAGCGTATGTAAAAAACGATGTGGAACTTATCGGTTTAACGGATGAAGATCAAGGTACCTCTGCGGTATTTGATGCATTTGCTATGTTGGGTACAGATCGTCTCAATAGAAGTTTTGTAAAGAGGGTATGGTTTGAAAAAGAACTTGTAAAGGGTTACACTCAAAACATAAGTCTAACCCACAAATCCTTTCAATTTGAGGAAATAGGAAGTTTCAATTTTGGATATGTTAGTACAGACAATAACCCTATTGCTCCACATATTAATACCGACTATGACATAACCTCGATTAACCTACGAGGCAGACTTTCGCACAAAGAACAGTTTATTTATAGAAGAACAAATCGCTACAGTCTTGGAAACCTTAAGGCTCCAGTATTATCGATAGATTATACCAAAAGCTTTAAAGATGTGCTTGGAGGTGATTTTAATTTCGATCAGGTTGGATTAGAGTTATGGCAATTCAATAGCCTTGGAAACATCGGTACGTTCGAATACACAATTAAGGCTTATAAAACATATGGAAAAGCACCCTACCCTAGCTTATTTGTGATGCAAGGGAATGAATCATTTTTCAGCAATAGCAAGTTTTATAACATGATGAACTACTTCGAATTTGCCGCTGATCAGTATGTTTCTATTGACTACGAGCATCAGTTTAACGGCCTGATAATGAACCGTATTCCGATTGCAAAGCGATTTAAACTGAGAAGCTTCATTAACACAAAAGCAGTGTACGGAGGTCTTAGTAACTCCAATAGAAGCTTAATGCCAAAAACAGAATTGGGTTATACCAATCCGAACTTCTTTGTGAATGGTAAGCCCTATATTGAAATGGGATACGGAATTGAAAATATTCTACGCTTTATTCGAATTGATTTTATTCATCGAATCACCTATTTAGCTAACACAGACGCAAGACCATTTGGCATAAAAGGTACGGCGGTTATTCGATTCTAATTTTATTGTTTAGCTTCTTCTGATAGTATCATTTCTTTAATAATATCCACTAAACTCATTTGAACATTCCACTCTGGGTAGTCTGATTTTAAACGACTTAAGTCTGAATAGTAGCATATATGATCTCCAATTCGATTTTCATTAGAAACTGAATAATCAACTTTATAACCTCCAATTTCATTGATTAAAGAAATGCATTCCAAAACCGATGCACTATTGTCTTTGCCTCCACCTAAATTATATACTGCTCCTGCAGTTTTAGGGTTGTTTATAAACACTTCAAAGGCCTTTACAACATCGGAAGAATGAATTTGATCTCGCACCTGTTTTCCTTTATACCCAAAAATGTTATAATGTTTTCCGGTTACAGCCACTTTAATTAGATAAGAAAGAAATCCGTGCAACTCTACTCCAGAATGTTGAGGACCCGTTAAACACCCCCCTCTAAAGCTAGCTACGGGCATATTAAAGTAACGTCCATATTCTTGTGCCATTATATCGGCAGCAGCTTTGCTTGCTCCAAAAAGGCTATGTTTTGTTTGATCTATTCTACAATTTTCAGAAATACCATTTATGTAATTGATGTCATCGTACTCCCACCTTGTTTCTAATTCTTTCAGTTTAATTTCATTAGGAGAATCACCATAAACCTTGTTCGTACTCATATAAACAAAAGGAGAATCCGGGCAGTTTAACCTATTTGCTTCTAGAAGGTTCATAGTGCCAACCGCATTCGTATCGAAATCATCAAAAGGTATTTTTGCCGCTAAGTCATGGCTCGGTTGTGCAGCACAATGAATAGTAGCATCTGGTCTTTCATTTTTGTATAATTCTAAGATTGCTTGCCGATCTCGTATATCTATATCGCGATGACTAAAATCAATTGGAAGTGCTTGCAGCAACTTTAAGTTCCAACCTGTATCACCCTGATTTCCAAAAAAATACTTTCTAAGATTGCTATCAACTCCGATTATTCGATGGCCCTTTGATCCAAAATAACGCACTGCTTCTGATCCTATCAACCCACTGCTTCCGGTTACAATAATTTTCATTTCACTTGCGAAAAACGACGATTTATT
>CBDUEX010000027.1:0-9687 GCA_965366305.1 uncultured Bacteroidia bacterium
GATTTTTACCAAAATGCCCTGTTTTGTGTTTATCCATCTGTTTTTGAAGGCTTTGGTATTCCAATATTAGAAGCATTTTCATATGGTAAAACAATAGCTACATCCCATGTTAGTAGCATGCCAGAAGTAGGTGGAAATGCTGCTCATTATTTTGATCCTTTGAGTATTGACGATATAAGTGCAACTCTCATTTTTTTGTTAGATGAGCAAAACAGAAATAACTTCGAAAAACAAATTCCTCAACAACTCAGCAAATTTTCTTCTCATCAATTGTTAGAGAATTATGTTAAAGTCTACAAAAGTCTTTAAAAATTCTCTATTTGAAATGACTAGTGTGTGACACATTTTTTCTGAATTTCACGTTAGCTTTGTAGTATATTGTCACTTGAATAGTATTCAAGAATCTTGACAATAGCAATATTTCAGTTTTAGTTTTTGGTTTCAAAAAGGGGGTGCTTTACCCCCTTTTTGTATTTAATGTGCTATTTATACACAATAAAAATAAAAAAGGTGGGGATTATTTGGGCTCATAGGATTATGTAAATTTAAAAATCAAGGTATTTTTGCCACGAAAATTTTCAGACAAATTTGAGTACATCGATGACAAGCATACCAAAAACAATCTCTAAATGGTTTCTAATAGCCGTTGGATTATTATTCTTTAATCAATCCTTTGGATTTAAAAGCAATCTTACTCGTCAAATTAATGGCCAAGATGGTACAGAAGCAAGAATAGAAGAAGGTAGTAACCTTTTTAATTCAAACTGTGCTTCATGCCATGCATTAGATGGCAAAGTAGTTGGACCTGCTTTGGCTGGAATTGTAGACAAGTACGATGAAGACTATGAATGGTTAGTGGGTTGGATAAAAAACAACACCAAGTTAATTGCTCAAGGCGATGAACGAGCACTAGCTATTTACAACGAATATGGCCAACAAGCCATGAATGTGTTTGAAAACTTGTCTGATGATCAAATTACATCAATTATTATGTGGATTGACAATGGAGGAGACGGCGATGCACCGGCAGCAGTAGAAAACACTGAAACTGCAGTTGCTCCAGCCAGTGATTCATTGTTTAATAGTATCAATTGGTCGGTTACCGTGTTAGCAGCATTGGTTCTAGCGATTCTCATTCTCATCTTCGGAATTCTTGAACTAGTTACCAATATTACCGGACGAGAAATCATCAATTGGAATAACGTCAACGCATTTATGATGATGATATTCGTAATTCTATTCTTTGTTTTAATTATTTATGAATACACCATTCACAATCAATATAATTTAGCTGAGTTTGGTTCTGCCTCAGAACACGGTGTTGAGCTGGATAAGATGATGACTTGGACATGGAGAGCTACAATACCTGTATTCTTTATCACACAATTCTTATTGTTCTTCTTCTCGTTTAAGTATCGTCAAAAACCAGGTAGAAAAGCATTTTACTACCCACATAACAATAACTTGGAATATGTATGGACTATTATTCCTGCAATTGTTCTTGCTGCCCTAGTATCTGGTGGTTTTAAAACTTGGAATAAAATTTTACGCTCTGATGCAAATGCAGAATCCTTAAAAATTGAAGTATTTGCTTATCAATTTGGTTGGAATGCACGTTATCCAGGACAAGACAACGAATTAGGGAAAGCTAATTATAACCTCATTAATGGAATAAATCCTCTTGGAGTTGCCAATAGAGAGCATGCAGCTGAGTTGATAGTTGAACTTGATTCTAATATCGCACAGTTAGAACGATCAATTCTTGAATTACCTTCTAAAGAAGGAAAACTAAGAGCTAGTCTTGGTGGTCTTGTAGGTGAAGCTCGAAAGAAACATCTTAATGAAATCAAGAAATATGCTAGCGGAGATGCGGAAAATGAGATTCGCTTAACCATAAGAGCTCGAAATACTCAGATAGAGCGTTTAAAAAGAGCTTTAGAGGTGAAAGATGGAAATATGTTCGACGGTAAAGGAAACGATGACCAAGTTGTTCAAGAATTGCATTTGGTTAAAGATAAACCGGTTACCTTGAAGTTTAGAGCTCGTGATGTAATTCACTCGGCTTACTTACCTTATTTCAGAACTCAAATGAACGTAGTTCCTGGGTTGCCAACTGAATTTACATTTACACCTACTGTTTCTACCGCAGAAATGAGAGGTATAAAAGGTGAACCTAAATTTGATTACTACCTCGTATGTAATAAAATATGTGGTAATGCTCACTTCAACATGAAAATGAAAGTTATTGTTGAAGATGAAGCTTCCTATAATACTTGGTTAAAAGAGCAAGGAACGCTATTTACCAAAGAAGTAATTGAAGAAACTCCAGCTGAAGAACCAGCTGAATCTGAAACAAACGAAGAAACCATAGCACAGAACTAATACAACACGAAATTATCTAAAAAATGAGCACAGAACACGCAGATCACCACCACAAAGAGACTTTCATATCGAAGTACATCTTTAGTATGGATCATAAAATGATTTCTAAGCAATTTTTAATTACTGGAATCATTATGGGAGTTATTGGTATGGCTATGTCCATTGCATTTCGTTTGCAATTAGCATATCCTGATACTGGTTTTCCAATTTTAGAATGGTTTTTTGGCAGCCAATGGGCACCAGATGGTAAACTTGATGCTGGTTATTACATGGCATTGGTTACCCTTCATGGTACTATCATGGTATTTTATGTTCTTACTGCTGGTTTAAGTGGAACATTTGCCAACTTACTAATTCCATTACAAATTGGAGCTCGAGATATGGCTTCTCCATTCATGAATATGTTATCTTATTGGTTCTTTTTTGCATCAAGTGTAGTCTTACTTTCTTCATTATTTGTTGAAACAGGACCTGCTTCTGGTGGATGGACCATATACCCTCCTCTTAGTGCGTTGCCTAAAGCAATGCCAGGTTCAGGAGCTGGTATGACACTTTGGTTAGTTGCAATTGTACTATTCATTGCATCTTCCCTATTAGGTGGTATAAATTATATTAGTACCGTATTGAACATGAGAACTAAAGGCATGTCTATGACAAGAATGCCATTAACCATATGGGCATTGTTTTTAACAGCTGTTCTTGGTCTACTTTCATTCCCTGTACTTTTAGGCGGTGGATTGTTACTTCTATTTGATCGTGGATTTGGAACGAGTTTCTACCTATCAGATATTTACTTAGGCTCAGCTGGAGCACTTGAGCATACTGGTGGTAGCCCTGTTTTATTCCAACATCTATTCTGGTTCTTAGGTCACCCTGAGGTATACATTATTATTATGCCAGCACTGGGTATTACTTCAGAAGTAATTGCTGTAAATTCTCGTAAACCAATCTTTGGATATACTGCCATGGTAATCTCGTTACTTGGTATCGCATTCCTATCCTTTATTGTTTGGGGGCATCACATGTTTATTACGGGTATGAACCCACTACTGGGGGCAGTTTTCTTGGTAACTACCTTGATTATTGCGGTTCCATCAGCGGTAAAAACATTTAATTATCTAGCAACTCTTTGGAGAGGTAATATCCGATTTACAAATGGAATGATGTTCGCAATTGGACTTGTTTCTTTCTTTATCTCTGGAGGTTTAACAGGTATCTTCTTAGGAAATGCTGCTTTAGATATTCAATTACACGATACGTACTTTGTAGTAGGTCACTTCCATATTGTTATGGGTTGTGCTGCTATATTTGGTATGCTTGCAGGAATCTATCACTGGTTTCCTAAAATGTTTGGAAGATTAATGAATAAACCGTTGGGTTACATTCACTTCTGGTTGACTTTTATTTCAGCTTACCTAGTTTTCTTCCCAATGCACTTTATGGGATTAGCTGGTGTACCTAGAAGATATTACGCATTTACTCTTTTACCTGAATATGGTGTATGGTTTGATGTTAATATCATCATGACATTAGCAGCTATTATGGGAGGTATTGCTCAAATTATCTTTATCTATAACTTCTTCAGTAGTATCTTCTTTGGAAAGAAAGCAGGAACAAATCCATGGCAAGCAAATACACTTGAATGGACAACTCCTGAAGAAAGAATTCACGGAAACTGGGACGGTCCTATTCCAACTGTTTACAGATGGGCGTATGATTATAGTAAACCAGGATCTGATGTAGACTTCATTCCACAGAACGTACCAGTAGATGGTGAAGAAATTGAACTCTTTGAAAATGCAACGGCTACAACATCCGATGGCAAAGAACAACCCGAGCGTGAAACATTGCACTTCTGGGCATTGTTGAAACGATGGTTTAAACCTAACAAAATTTAAGAATAAAAAGCCAAACAAATGTTTGGCTTTTTTCTTTCTACCATAAATGTATCAAAAGCTTAACTGGTTATCGATCTTCTTAATCTTTATGCTGTTCGCCATCGGTGGATTAGTAAGAAGTACAGGAAGTGGCATGGGCTGTCCCGACTGGCCGAAGTGCTTTGGTGAATATATTCCACCCGCTTCTGAGGCTGATTTACCAGCAAACTATGAAGAATATTTTAAGATACAACGGATCGAAAAAACGGAACGTTTTGTGAAATTACTTCATGCGTTGGGTATGAATGAATTTGCAAGCAGTATCGAACAAAACTTAAACTTAGAAGAAAAGCATACGTTTAATGTTACGAAGGCCTATGTAGAGTATGGCAATCGTTTGTGGGGAGCATTAACAGGAATTATTGTATTTTTAACACTGCTTGCTTCCCTCCCATTTCTAAAATCAGATAAACGCATATTTTTTCTAACACTTTTTGGTTTTATAATGGTGTTCGTAAATGCATTTTTAGGAGCAGTAGTTGTGAATGCTAATCTACTTAGCGGATTAGTAACTGTACATTTTCTAGCAGCATTTGCCGCCATTTCCTTCTTTATTCTTGCAAGAATCAGAGTAAAAGGAATTAAATTGGAATCCAGTATTTCTAAATCTTTAATGTGGATTGCTGTTGGACTTCTAACCGTAACCATTATTCAAATTATTTTTGGTACACAAGTTCGAGTGATTTACAATCAGCTAGAGCCACAATCGAATGCAATAATTTCGGCAATAGATTCATACGCTAACTATCAATGGCACAGAATATTAGCAATTCTAACACTCCTTCTAACTTCATTCCAATATGTTAAAATTAAGCGAGAAACTAACGAAGATAGCATCGCCAAGCTTGCGTTATTCTTACCAGTTTTAACACTTGTACAAATCACCTTAGGGGTATTACTTATTTATGCCAATTGGATTGCTTTTTCAAAACTGTTCCATATAACGATTGGAGCGGCAATATTTGTAATACAATTTTATATTTGCACCCTCTTAATAAGAGCACCTAAAAAAGCAATCAATTAATTTGGAAGCAGTAGTTACAGATAGCACATCAACCACATTCAGAGATAAACTGAAAGATTACAATCAGTTAATCAAATTTCGTTTGACATTTACGGTTGTTTTATCTTCCGTTTTAGGTTTTCTAATTGGAACCACTGGAGCTGTTGATTACACCAATTTATTCGCCTTAATAATTGGTGGATTTTTGGTTGTGGCCTCTTCAAATGGTATTAATCAAATTATAGAAAAAGACTTTGATAAGTTGATGACAAGAACTGCTAACCGACCAATTGCTCAAAACAGAATGAGCATATTGGAAGCTGGTATTTTTTGTGCTGTTACTGGAATAATAGGAGTTAGCATATTAGGACTTTACCTGAACACCTATGCAGCCTTGTTAGGTTTTGCATCCTTAATGAGTTATGCATTCATTTACACACCATTAAAAAGAGTTTCAAGCTTAGCTGTTTTAGTTGGAGCATTTCCAGGAGCTATTCCTCCGTTACTAGGTTATGTTGCTGCGACAGGAGGTTTTTCTACCGCTGCTATTGTTCTATTCTTAATTCAATTCTTTTGGCAGTTTCCACATTTTTGGGCTATTGCATGGATATTAGACGACGATTATAAGAAAGCTGGATATCGATTGCTTCCAACCTTGGAAGGAAGATCTAAATCAAGTGCATTACAAATAATATTCTATTCTGCTTTGCTTATACCTTTATCATTCGTTCCATACATTATAGGGATGTCTGGCATTGTTTCATTGGTAATTGTTGCACTTGGGTCATTATTTCTAACACTTCTTGGCTTTAAGCTTTATCGTTCACTCTCAATTAAAGATGCTAAACGCCTAATGTTTGCATCAATTATATATAACCCTTTGGTTTTAATCGCTTTACTTTTAGATAAGATATAACAATGGAAATGGCACAAGAAATTAATTACAGCGGTAAAGTACATCCTAAGAAATTTAGTCTTTGGTTATTACTTATCAGTATCCTAATGCTATTTACTGGATTAACCAGTGCATATATCGTTAGAAAAGGTGATGGTAATTGGTTTAATTTTGAGTTACCCAGTGTATTCCTTTATTCCACGATCATTATTCTTTTGAGTTCACTTACTATGATATACGCTTTTCGCTCTGCTAAGAAAGACGAATTAAGTGGTGTTAAAATTGGACTGTTTTTAACCTTAGTACTTGGAATAGCGTTTGCTGTCTCACAATATTTCGGATGGCTTGCTCTAAAGGGAGAAGGCTTGTACTTTGTAAACCCCAAGTATGGAGATAAGGTGTCCGCATCGTTTCTAATAGCACTTGCGGGTATTCACCTGGTACATATTCTAGGCGGAATCATCTTTTTAATTGTAGTATTTGCGAAGTCGCTTCGCTCCAAAATACATAAGAAAAACACACTACAGATTGATATGTGCAATACTTATTGGCATTTCATCGGTCTGTTGTGGGTATATTTATATTTGTTTTTATATTTTGCACCCGGATTTTAAAGCATGTCAACACAAACAATATCAGAATCAAAAATGTGGGGTGGTGGTAATTCACCCTTCAAGGTTAGTTATGGAAAACTAATGATGTGGATCTTTCTACTATCAGATGCATTCACGTTTTCTTCATTACTCATTGGTTACGGAGCAATTCGCTATAGCTTCCCTTCCACTCCTAGAGAACAAGTTGAGGGCTTAGGTCTAAAATTTGGCGAGGATGTGCAAGCAAAGTTTGCAGATGGAGCCGCTAATCATGGTGAACATGCTGCGGAACATGCAGAACATTTCATTCCAGCTTTAAGAGAAGCAGGTGTTTTTACAGAACAACAATGGCCTTCTCCGGATTTGGTTTTTAATCACTTTCCTTTTGCACATGGACTGCACTTACCACTCATATTTGTAAGTTTAATGACATTAATTCTTATTCTAAGTAGTGTTACTATGGTACTTGGAGTTGAAGCTGGTCAGCGGATGGATAAAAAAGGAGTAGCGAAATGGCTATTCTGGACAATTATTGGAGGATTTGCCTTCTTGAGTTGTCAAGCTTGGGAATGGACTAATTTTATAACTGCAGGAGCTACACCATGGGCAAACCCTTATGGCCCTCCTACCTTTGCAGCTCTATTCTTTTTAGTAACTGGGTTCCATGGTTTTCACGTATTCTCAGGAGTGGTGCTAAACATAATCACATACTTTAACGTACGAAAAGGTACGTATGAAGATAGAGGACATTACGAGATGGTTGAAAAAGTTGGTTTATACTGGCACTTTGTAGACCTTGTATGGGTATTTGTATTCACATTCTTTTACTTAATCTAACAGCATTTAATACTTAAAAAATGGCAAACGCTAATAAAAATATTGATATTCACGACGAAGAAAATTACGACCCAACAGTTTGGGTACCTAAGGTTCACAGTCACGGTACTTCTGATATCTGGAGACGATTTTGGATCCTTTTGGGTTTAACAATTGTTGACGTTGCATTCTATTTTATAATGGCACCTGGTATGATTAGAAACATCCTTTTCATTTTCCTAGGAATCGTAAAAGCTTGGTTTATTGTTGGTACTTTTATGCACATGAAGCATGAAAAGAAAAGTCTAGCAATGATGATAATTCTCCCAATGATACTGATTATTTTCTTTCTCTATTGGATGATGTTTGAAGGAAACTTTTGGGGTACCTTTAAATTTTAATTTTTAATTTATGAAAAGAACTACTGGCATACTAATACTAGTGGTTTTATTGGCAATTCCTGCCCTATGGGTCTTCCTTTGGAAACAAACTCAGTTTGGTTATAAGGAACTACCTGTATTTACCACAGATGAAATGGGTGTAAAAGAACCCTACCTCATTGATAGCTTTTCCTTATTGGATCAAAACGGCAATGTATTTACACGCGACAGCATAGGTGATAGGATATTTGTTACCAATTTCTTCTTTGCAACTTGTCCAGATGTATGCCCTACCATTAATGGCCACCTGAAAATTGCAACTGAAAAATTAAAAAATAGTACGGATGTGCTATTCTTATCACACACTGTAGATCCTTATAACGACACTGTTGCTGTGTTGAAAGAATACGCAGATAAATTTGAGGCTAATCCCAACCAATGGAAGTTCCTTACAGGTAAAAAGAGTACCATCTATCACTTGGCAACCAATAGTTACAAAGCAGTTATTGAAGAAGTTCCAGATACCAATAATTTTATTCATAGTGAAAAAATAATGCTAGTAGATAAAGACTTCCATGTTCGTGGTATATATGATGGCCTCGATATTAAAAGTGTACTAGATATGGTTGAAGATGCTCGATTCTTATTGATGAACTACGCAAAACAAGAGAATGAGCAAACCATTAAGTGATAAGCTCTTTTTTCGATTGGCTTTGGCATTATCTGTTGTAGTCTTTGTATTGGTAATAGTGCTGAATAAACGAGTACTTAACCCACCAACAGATTTCCCTAACTTCATCTATCGGTTGCCCATGCTTCATGCCATTATTAATGGAACATGTGCCCTACTTTTAATCGTTTCATTACGAGCAATTAAGCAAGGAAAAGTTGCCTTACATAAAAAATTAAACTTAACAGCATTTGGTTTATCCGCACTCTTTCTCATCAGTTATGTTACCTATCACTTTTTTGTGCCAGAAACTACTTTTGGAGGAACAGGAATTATCAGATCAATTTATTACTTCATTCTCATTACCCACATCATTTTAGCGGCAGTAGTACTGCCTTTGATACTCATATCCTTCTGGCATGGATTAAATCAGAACATAGTCAAGCATAAAAAGATTGTTCGTTTTAGCTATCCTATCTGGCTATATGTTGCAATAACAGGAGTGCTAGTCTATTTACTTATTTCACCTTACTATAATTTCTAAAATGAAAGCACGTATTCAACGCATATTGCAAGCAATTTTAGGTTATGATAGGTATTTGTGGATTTTTACATTATACAAGCTAAGGACTTTAAAATATGACGAACATGAAAATGATTTCTTTCATTTTGTTTCGCTCATACCAAAAGAAGCCACTGTTTTAGATATTGGTGCCAATCTTGGTCTAATGTCTTACTATCTGGCTAAAAGTTGCCGAAAAGTTTATGCAGTTGAACCCATGCCTAATAATTATAAGGTTATTGAAAAGTTAAAGCATAGGTACAAGCTAAAGAACTTACATCTTCTTAAGAATGCCTTAGGCAATAAGAATCAAAAAATACAGCTTGTTCTACCTGTGGTTGATGGGGTAAAAAAACAAGGTTTAAGTCATGTTGTTGATGATAAAATGACTGAGTTTAATGATGGAACACTCTTTGAAACGGATTGCTTTAAATTAGACGATATGGCTG
>CBDUEX010000028.1:0-9623 GCA_965366305.1 uncultured Bacteroidia bacterium
AATGAACCGAGTCCATCTGGCCGTAACTATTTGTTTTGATATACCGAACGTTATCTCTTCCAACACCCATAAATGCGGCATTTTTTGGAATGGAATAATGTGATTCTGCTGAAGTGTAAAGCGTCATTCGTGAAGTTACACCATGATTTCGAGCTTGATTGTCTTTTACATCACGAGCCATCACCATCGCCATAAAATTACTCATACTTCCTCCTGGAGCAATGGTTCCATCGCCGTTTTTATATCCAATAATGTCGCATACTTTTTCAGTGATTGCCTTTTCAATACCTGCTTGGGGTCCAGCCACCTTATAGGTGTACATGCTATTGTTTAGCATCACAGCAAGTAAGTCACCCAAAACCGCTTTTGGTTGTCTGCCACCAAATAATTGATTGAAAAACAATTTTGTTGCTGTTCTTGGAGTACTTAAAACTACATCTTCTACTACTTTTTCCCAATCAGCATCTGATAAACCTGCATCCTCAAATTTAAGGCTTAGCTCTTCATTAAGATCGGAAGTATTTATTGGTTTGACTACGGGTTCGTCTTGTTCGGCAATAAGTAGTTTTGAAACAAGTTTTTCAAAAAACTGAAGTTCAGTGTGCATAGGTGATTGTTCGGTCAAAATTAACACAATAAAGGGTTAATCAAGAATTCTACGTTTTTATTAATTTTAGACGAAAAAATAGCTAAAACCACTAAAATATGCCCAAAATTGGACTAAAAATCATGAAATTTCACGATTTTAGCTCTATTAGCAGCAAGTTGTTATTTTGCATCAGAATTATAAATTGAAAAGTACAATTTTTTTAAAAGTTGGACTTTAGTTTAAATCGTATTGAGCGAGTAACCGTTGAATTTGGGTCAGATCTTTGTTCCCTGGATTACTTCGAATAACTTGTTTTTTTACAAATGGCATTCGTGCTTGCAACAACTCATAGGGAAAGTGAATTGAAACATTAGAATGAGCTGAATGCTCCTTACTATACTTTGAAAGAATTTCCTTGGAAGAAATAAAGCTGCCATAATTAAATCCTGCTCGTTTAAGTTTTTCTGTAAACCCAATTTCGTACTTCTTAATAAGCTTTCTTTTGTTCTTTTGAGGAGATATGTTATCTATAAATTTATGGAAATCATCACTTTGTATCGAATTTTGATTGAAATGTAAATAATAGCTTTGAAGATGGTGGCTGCGTTCATTGCTATCCGTTATTCCCCAAAAATCGAATGAATTCATTTCAGCTTCAATTTCTAGCAGCGGATGAAAGGGGCCATAAACACTGTCGTTACAAAAGAGGAGATTTGTAGTTTGTGTTGTATTAATGTTATAAAACCCTGTTACGTAGGAGCCAAAATCATAACCAATGTTATTGCGTTGAATCACCATCGAACAAACCTTTGATAGAACAGAAAATGAAGAAGATGGCAGAGTTTCGCCGGTTGTGACAAAAATGATACTCCAATTGGCCGATTGAATTGCTTTAAGATAATGGATGACATCGTTGGTGATTTCCGAAGGATGATAATGTGCAAATACACAAACCCGATTGGTTAAAGGCGTTAATTCTTGCCGAAGTAATACAGTGCTCTCCCAAAACAATTTACCACGTTTTCGTTGAAATGTTTTAGATATCATATTTAGCAATTAAAAGTGAGTCATTTGCCATATCAAAAATCAAGTATGTTGTAATATTAAATTGAAACAAGATAAGCAAGAAGTTTTAAAACGTGATATTATAAATTTTCTGTAATTAATAAGTCCTGCAAGATAATAAATCTCAATAAAGGTGTTCATCATAATTGGTCGTTCATTACTCTTTCTTAAAAGATTTTCACTCCAATGAAATCGAAGTTAACCTACTTTTGTCTAATCATACAAATGAGACACATTACCCTTCTCGCACTTGTTGTTGTATTCCATTCAGCAATTGCACAAACCACCTATCCACTTAGTGGGAAATTGAAAAGTAAGGACACCAAAGAAGCTATTGTTGGTGCAACAGTTTTTATAATTAATCAAGACAGTACGCTGGCTGGAGCAGCTATTTCGGATGAAGACGGAACGTTTTCAGTGAAACTAAGCAGAGGAGAGTACACAATCAAAATAAATTTTCTAGGTATGGCACCTTATAATGAAACGTTACGGTTTCATCGCGACGAATATTTAGGAACTATTTATTTAGAAACTTCGTCTGAAGAAATTGAAGGTGTTGAGATAAAAGAACGTGCAGCTCAAGCCACAGTGCAAGGAGACACAACTTCTTACAGTTCTAAGGCCTACAAAACGAATCAAAATGCAAGTGCAAAGGATCTGATAGAGAAAATGCCAGGAATGCAAGACGATAATGGCGATATTAAAGCTCAAGGTGAAAAAGTGCAACAAGTATTGGTAGACGGAAAATCTTTTTTCGGACAAGACCCTAAGGCTGCATTAAACACATTACCGGCCGAAGTGGTTGATAAGATTCAGGTATTTGATGACCAAAGTGAGCAAAGCAAGGCGAGTGGAATTGATGATGGAACGCGAATTAAAACCATCAACATCGTCACTAAAATCAATATGCGAAATGGTGAATTTGGTAAAGTATATGCCGGGGGAGGAACCGATTCAAGGTACGCAGCAGGAGGAAATATCAATAAGTTTAAAGGTGATCAACGAATTTCAATTTTAGGTCAGGTCAATAATATCAATCAACAAAATTTTGCAACGGAAGACTTATTAGGAGTAGTGGGCGATAATTCTGGAGGCAGACGGGGTGGCGGACATGGTCCTGGTGCGAAACGACCTTCTTTTCTACAAGGTTTTTCTGCAGGAAGTAGTGCAAACGATTTTATGGTAAGTCCTTCTGGAGGATTAACGAATACAATTGCGGGTGGTATTAATTACCAAGATGCTTGGGGTAAAAAGGTAGAAGTTAGCAGTAGCTATTTTTACAACAATGCTCAAACCGAATCAGTGGTCAACACATTTCAAAACTTCTATTTGACTGAAATTTCAAATCAGCAATACAATGAGTTGGATTCTAGTAACTCAACCAATGTAAACCATAAGTTGAATGCGAAATTGGTTTATAAAATCAATGAAAAGGCATCGTTATATTACATCCCTAGTGTAAGCATTCAGCAAAATGAAGGAACATCGTTGTTGAACGGAAACACTTCTCAAGAAGCAGTGGTTATTAATGCGTTAAATCAATCGTTAACTAGCGACTTAACAGCATTAAAGGTTTCTAATAATTTGATGTTCCGTTTAAATGGTGAAAAAAGAGGTAGAAGCCTTTTTATGCAGGTGCAATCTGATTACGACATGAATTCTGGAGATAAATACTTGAATTCATCCAATCAAACGCCGGACACTATTGATGTGATTAATCAACTTGGAGTGTTGGATGAAACCACAATTGGTTGGTCAGGTAGCATAATGTACTCTGAGCCATTAGGTGACAAAGGGCTAGGAGGGATGTTAACGTATGACATCAGTAATTCAGGCATTTCAGCACTTACCAACACCAATTCAAATGCAATTGGTGGTGTTGGTGGATATTTGGACAGTTCACTGTCTTCAAATTACACGAACGATTGGACCATGCACAAGCCAGGTATCGGGTTTAGAAAGTTTAGTAAAGCTGGTGGATTCGTGGTTAAATTAAATTATGAGATTGCACAATTATCTAATAATCAAGTGATTCCTCAAGAAAGTATTGTCAATAAAACTTTTAGCAGCGTTCAACCTTTTGCTATTTACAGAAAACGATTTGAAAACAATTCAAGCTGGTTTACAATGTATAGAACATATACTACCAAGCCAGAGGCTTCGCAACTAACAGAAGCGATAGACAATTCCAACCCATTGCAAGTTAGTACAGGTAATTCAGATCTTAATCAGCAATACGGGCATTGGATTATGAGTAAATACAACAATGCAAATGTTAAAAAGAGCACTGTTTTCTATGCAATGATTAATGGTGGATTTGCACAAAACTATATTGGTCAAAATACGTTCACAGCTCGTAACGACACTGTTATAAACGGTGTATCACTTTCGCAAGGGAGTCAAATGTATAGTCCTGTGAATTTAGACGGGCAGTTTCAGTCGAATGCTTTTATGACTTACGGTTTTCCTATTAAGAAACTAAAAAGTAATTTGAATTTAAATGCATCAACTGGAGTTTCAAATGTGCCATCCCTAATTAATGGAAGATCGTCAAATACGTTCAATCAGAATTATGGTTTAGGCGTTGTTTTGAGCAGCAATATTAGTGAAAAGGTAGATTTTACAATTTCAACAGAATCAACGTATAGCTTGTCTTCAAACTCTTTAAATACCAGTTTAAACACACAGTATCTTATTCAAACTTCTAAATTAAAGTATGATTGGATAATGCCAAAAGGATTTACTTTTAGAACGCAATTGCAACACCAACAATATTATGGTTTAAGCGATTTCTTGGATAACTCGGTATTACTTTGGACTGCAGGAATTGGAAAGCAAGTATTTAAAAATGAAAGAGGAGAAATACAGTTAAGCATGTACGACATTTTGGGTCAAAATAATAACATCGCACAGAACTTTTACGACAGCTATTATGAAGAGACTACAAGCAATGTGCTAACCCGTTATGTTATGCTTTCGTTCTCATATAATATTAGAAAGTTTAGAGAATCGAAAGATGATGCAGATATTAAAACAGTTGAATGATAAAGTGGTGTGTAACCTAATGCACATAAATTTCCTCACGATTAGTTCAACTTTGCATTCATGAAATTTATCAAGAAGCATTGGTCAAATATCTTGTTTGGAGTACTTATTGTACTTTTATTTATACCGCAATCAGGTAGGCCAATCAGAGTGTTTGTTAACCGTTTATTTGCTTTTAGTCCAAGTATTGAAAGCAATGAAGATAGAGACAAATTAGACACATACAACTGGAAATTAGTTGATTTAAGTGGAAATCAAGTTGATTTTAATGACTTTAAAGGTAAGAAAATAGTGGTGAATTTCTGGGCCACTTGGTGTCCGCCGTGTATAGCCGAAATGCCTAGTATGCAGGCATTGTATGCCGATTACCAAGACAAAGTGGTATTTCTTTTTGTCACCAATGATGATAATGCAGCAATTACTAAGTTTTTATCGAAGAACAACTTTGATATTCCAATTTATCGAGAAGTAACTGCTGCACCCGCAGTATTGCAAACCAATAGTTTACCAACCACCTATCTCATCAATGAGTCGGGTGAAATTGTAATTAATAAAACAGGTGCCGCAGATTGGAACACCACTAAGGTTCGAGCACTATTAGATTAATCTAGCTACTTCATCTGATACGATTTGGATTTTGATTCATGTCGACTTTCTTTTGCATGGTGAATCTGCTGCAAGTAGAAGAAGAATTAAAAAAGCGATGGTCTCCTAAATACAAATGGGGAATTAAACAGGTAGATATTTGGGATATCCAAACGAATTTTGTTTTTGGCTTTGATCATTTTAAAGATGTAAACGACGAACTTCATGATCGATTGGGCTCGCATTCTCGATTTGAAGACATTCGTGACTACGCCTTATCACGCTGGTATAATTTTATAGCTCAACGAGCAATTACAAGCATCTTTATTTCACATCCACTCGTAAGACAGCTCAAAGATGACGCTGATTTTTATATTGATGGCTTGTCTTTTGAACTTAAAATAATAAGTTTTCCAACACATTATTCGTTGCCTTTTGATGAAGCCAAACACAATCGAGAATCATTTCTGGATTGGGTTTTTGAACAAGGTGTAAATACTGAAATTGACAACAATACGATTTGCCTTGTTTTGCATTCATTATCCGAAGAGAATTGGAAATTGAAAGCAGAATTAGGAATCATTAAACACTTGATTTATAAATACTTAGATAGATTTAGTCGACAGAATTTAATTCACAAAAGAACACCATCTGGAATGGTCTATACCGAAGCACTCTTCTTTGAAAAATAAACTAAATTTTGCTTTTTATTCGTTTTGAGTTGTGCTAATTTCTTCTTTCATATAGCGGTAGTGTAAGCCTGTAAAAAAGGCACTTAAACCAGCAAGTGAAAATATTTGGAGAGCAACATTCAAAAGTAAGTTTATTCCACTTCCGAAGCTTCCAAGAAACATAGTAATCATACTTGTTGCCATGAGAACAATAACAAGTACTATTCCAAGGGCTATGGAGATAAGGATCATTTTAGCGGCACGATTCCATGTAATTCGTTCTAAGCTATATCTGAAAGAATCGATTACTCCTAATTTTGCGATTACTATACCTGGTACATAAGCAACAAATCGCGATAAAAACAAGATGATAAAGAGAAACATAGCGACGGTGAAAAGGGCATGAATGCTGGAGAGTAACATTGCTACGATTGAAAGAATTGCATAGATTAAAATAAGTATTACTGAGGCAAGAAACATGGAAAGGACAGATCGAAAATCTGCATTTGAAAAAATATCTAAAAACCGTGGTTTTTCACCTTCTACAACATCCCTACTAGTGCGAACAAGAATCGTATAAATGTATGCTTGAAAGAGTATAATGAGAAGAAAAATAACCAAAAGAATTGGCCAGTTTGCAATCATCTCTTCACTTAATTTAAGCGAAAATTCCTC
Organism: uncultured Bacteroidia bacterium; assembly: GCA_965366305.1. GTDB lineage: Bacteria > Bacteroidota > Bacteroidia > NS11-12g > UBA9320 > UBA9320. The sequence continues at coordinate 6,631 of CBDUEX010000028.1, forward strand.
CATTTGTTGTAAGTTCTCATTTGGGTTTTGAGCTAACACCAAATATTGCTCAATATCGAGGTTTAAGATACGGGTAAAAATTCCGATGACTAAAGTCATTATTATAGCGAAATAGCTCACCCCAATTAGTGTCGAATATTTCACCATTTTGAGGGTGTGATCCCATATACTTTTAAAAAAATCTCCTTGGAAAGTTTCAATTGGTGTCATAGAACAAAGTTATTGCAAATTTTGCGGAATTGTACTGGATTGGTAATCAGTTTATTAACAATATATTTAATGAATAAAGTAGAATCAAAAGAACAGCTCTGAAGAGCCCTCATTTTTTGTAGATTTATTTTTGGGAATTTAGATAAAATAACGACTTTTGCAGCCCTGCTGGAAGAAGGAGAACCAGCGGGATTTAAAAAAATAACAAAATGGTAAAATTAAGACTTCGTAGACAAGGAAGAAAAGGACAACCTTTCTACTACATTGTGGCGGCGGATGCACGTGCTCCTAGGGATGGTCGATTTATTGAGAGAATTGGTTCGTATAATCCGAACACCAATCCTGCAACAATTGATCTTAACCTAGACGATGCGGTTCGTTGGTTAGGTAATGGGGCAATCCCAACAGACACTTGCAGAGCAATTCTTTCATACAAAGGAGCTATGCACAAACATCACTTAAATAGAGGTGTTGCTAAAGGAGCTCTTACTCAAGAACAAGCAGATGCAAAATTTGCAGCTTGGATGGAAGAGAAAGATTCAAGAATTCAATCAAAAAGAGATGGTTTAAGCCAAGCAGAAGCGGATAAAGCAGCTGCAGCTCATCAACAAGAAATTGAAATTAGAACAGCAAGAGAAAAAGTAATTGCTGAGAAAAATGCTCCAGTAGAATTAGCTGAAGATGCTGCAGAAGCAGTAGCTAGCGAAGACGCTGTAGCAGATGCACCGGTTGAAGAAGCAGCTTCGGAAGAAGTTGTTGCTGAAGCAACTCCAGTGGAGGAAGCACCAGCAGCAGAAGCTCCGGCAGAAGAAGTAGCAGAAGCACCAGCTGAAGAAGTTATAGCAGAAGCAACTCCTGCAGAGGAAGCTCCGGCGGAAGAAGTAACTGAAGCACCAGCTGAAGAGGTGGTTGCAGAAGCTACTCCTGCAGATGATGCACCGGCTGAGGAAACTCCAAAAGCATAATAACTATGATATCCAAGGATAACTTGGTATGTGTTGGACACATTTCACGTCCACATAGTTTTAAAGGAGAAATTCAAATTTCACTGAATAAAGAAATCGCCCTCTTGCAGGGCGATTTTGTTTTTATAAAATTGGAGGGTCAATTTATTCCTTATCAAATTTTAAACGTGAAAGGCAAAGCGGGTAATCCAATTATCTGTCTTGAGTTTGTAGACACCTACGAATTGGCACAAGAAATTTGCAGCCATGAAATTTATGCAGATATCGAGGAACAACCCGAAGATTCTGAACTTAGCTTTATTGGCTTTGAAGTAATTGATAAAGAGTTAGGAACAATTGGTGTTGTGCAAGACGTTCAAAATCTACCACAGCAAATAATGCTGATAGTGCATTACAACGGTAAAGATTGCTACATTCCATTAGTAGAAGCTTTTATAGACTACATTTCACCAGAGAAGAAAGAAATTTGGCTTAACTTGCCTCAAGGATTGCTTGATTTATAATGCACCGTATCGATATCATATCTGTTCAGCCACAATTAATGGAAAGTCCATTAAATCATAGTATTGTTCAGCGTGCAAAAGACAAAGGCATTGTAGAAATTGTAATTCATAACCTCAAGGATTATGGAATTGGTGCTTACAAACAAGTAGATGATACGGTTTACGGTGGTGGTGCAGGAATGGTTATTCGCTGCGAACCTGTTTTCGATTGCATTAATAAACTAAAGGCCGAAAGAACCTACGATGAGATTATATATGTATGTCCTGATGGTGATTTATACGATCAAAAGGAAGCTAATAAGTTATCACTCAAAAAAAATATTATCATCCTTTGTGGCCATTACAAGGGGATTGATCAACGCATTCGCGATGAGATCATCACCAATGAAATTTCGATTGGAAGTTATGTCTTAAGTGGGGGAGAAATTGCTGCAGTAGTGATAGCCGATTCCATCTGTCGCTTAATTCCGGGTGTTATATCAGATGAAGAATCTGCACTCACTGATAGTTTCCAAGACAATTATACTCGCCCTGCAGATTACCAAGGATTAAAAGTTCCAGAAGTACTTCAAAGCGGTCATTTTGCCAAGATTGAAGAATGGCGATATGAACAAGCTCTAAAACTTACCCAAGACCGTCGACCAGATTTGTTGGACGATTCTGAGTTGAAATAATTCAAAGAATCAATTTACTTGGTTCCAATTACAAAAGCTATTTAGAATTATTTGAGACTGCTTTGGGTAATCTTGAGCATACTCCTTTGTCATTTTTCAAGTAATCACTACCCTAAACAGGGTAGTGAAATTTGACAAAGCCATTGGTTTTACTAAATTTGGGAACGACCCTTTAATAAATACCCATGCGAAACCTTATCACTTTAGCCCTCATTCTTTCTTCGTTTTTCTGTTTTTCTCAACTTCCAAATGTTATTCCCTATCAAGGTCAAATATCAGATTCTTCTGGTAAAGCATTTGATGGAAACTACGATTTTGAATTTAATATAAAATCCACTTCTGGTAGTCAACTCTGGAACAGTGGAATTGTAAATATTAGCGTTACTGACGGTGTTTATTCTGTAAATCTAGGTGAAGCACCGCAAACCGCTTTGCCTGCTAATCTCTGGAATAATAATGAACTTGAATTAGAGATATCCTTCGATGACGGTGTAAACGGTCAAGAAACTCTTACCCCAAATGTGAGAATATTGCCAGTACCATATGCCCAACGAGCTGGAATTGCTGATAGTGCAATTAGCACCAATGGTGAACTTGGTTGGGGTGATAGCTTGGTGCTTAGAGATGCTAGTGGAGATGTT
>CBDUEX010000029.1:0-9623 GCA_965366305.1 uncultured Bacteroidia bacterium
TATGGTGTAAAAACACCTGAGGCGAAAGCTTATGAAAAAGCATATCTCGATTCGATGCAGAATGAAGAGGTTTATCCTCTTTTAGGTTTCACCTACGAAAAATGTAAAGAGAACGAGTTAAACCTTGGTCTGGATTTACAAGGTGGTATGAACGTTACTCTTGAAGTTCAAACTCCAGAAGTGCTTAAGGCAATGGCTGGAAAAACAAAAGATCAAGCATTTTTAACTGCTTTTGAAGCAGCTGAAAAGAATTTCTTGGGACAAGAAAACTTCATCGACGCCTTTAAAAGAGAATATGAAAAAGTTGCTCCGCAAGGAAGACTAGCTTCTATTTTTTATACAAAAGGCCTTGAGAATGAGTTACCAAACGGTCATACATCTTCAAACGCTGAAGTATATGATTACTTGAAACGAGAAATTGAAAGTGCTGTTGGTAGAGCCTTTGAAATTATCAGTACACGTATTGATAAATTTGGAGTTGCACAACCAAACGTACAACGTTTAGATAACGGTAGAATTTTAGTTGAGCTGCCAGGTGTTGATGATCCTCAAAGGGTAAGAGACATTCTGCAAAGTTCTGCAAAATTGGAATTCTGGAATGTTTTTACCAATTTTAAAGGGTATGAATACTTAGAACAAGTAAACAAGATTATCTATGGCGAGAAAGCATTGAACGGCGAATTAGATTCTAATTCAGTTGCATCTACTACAGAAACTGCAGTTGTTGATACTGCCAATCAACTTGGAACTCTTAATGATGAAGGTTCGTTATCAGGTGGTGGAGATTCTTCACTAAATGATTCTGCAGCTAAGTCAGCAGAGCAAGTTCAAGCTGAAAACCCAGTACTTTCTAAGCTTATTCCTAATGTTGCCAATGAAGGTAAAAATTGGGCTACATCAGCAGAAATTGGATACATAGAAGCCAAAGACGTAGATACGTTGAAAGCCTATTTCAGTAGAAAAGATGTTGTTGCATCGTTACCTACTAACCTTAAGTTTAAGTTTGGTTTTAAGCCAGTTCAAATCGATAACAAAGACTTCTATGCAATTTATGCATTGAAATCAGATAGAGATGGAAATCCGGCATTAGCTGGAGACGTTATTACAGACGCTCGTCCTTCTCGTCAAGATAATTTTCAACTTGCTGTAAGCATGACGATGAACCAAGAAGGTACAACTGCTTGGAGAAGAATTACTGCAGATGCATCAAGTAAAACACCAAAAGAATGTGTTGCAGTTGTTTTAGATGACCAAGTATATAGTGCACCAACTGTTCAGGGCGAGATTCCAAACGGTAGCTCTGTTATTACTGGTGGATTTGATCAAACAGAAGCAATGGATTTATCTAATATTCTTAAAGCAGGTAAGCTTCCAGCTCCAGCTAGAATTGCAGGTGAAACAACTGTTGGACCGACACTTGGGGCGAAAGCAATTCGTGCAGGTATTATTTCATTAGCAGTAGGATTCTTATTGGTAATTGCATTTATGGTTGTTTACTATGGTAAAGCTGGTTTATATGCAGACATTGCATTGCTTGCTAACTTAGTATTCATTATAGGCGTACTTGCAGGATTACATGCAGCTCTTACCCTCCCAGGTATGGCTGGTTTAGTATTAACAATTGGTATGGCTGTGGATGCGAACGTACTTATCTTTGAAAGAGTTCGTGAAGAACTTCAAGCAGGGAAATCGTTTAAAGCTGCAATTAAAGACGGTTATTCAGGAGCATATTCATCTATTATTGATGCGAATATTACAACGATTATTGCCGGTGTTATTCTTTGGGTTCTTGGTAAAGGACCTGTTATGGGATTTGCCGTAATTCTTGTTATTGGTATCTTGTCTTCTTTATTTACGTCTATCTTCTTAACACGATTATTTATTGATAAAGATATTTCTAAAGGATCTGAAACTTCATTTTATTCTTCTTTCTCTAAGAAAATTGGAGAACGTTTGAATCAAATTGATTGGGATTTCATTGGGAAAAGAAAAATATTCTACATGATTTCTGGTATCGTTATTCTAGCTGGAATTGTATCCCTAACAACTAAAGGATTGTCTTTAGGTGTAGACTTTAAAGGTGGATGGAGTTATGTGGTAAATATAGATGAGACAAACGCTTCTGATATTAGAACTGCGTTAAATGAATCTATTGACAAAGCAAATAATGAGGTAAAAACTTATGGAGACAATGGTCAATATAAAATTACTACTTCTTATTTAATAGCAAGTAACGATAGCTCAGCAGCTAAGCAGGTAACTGAAGCTGTATTAGGTGCATTATCTAAATTTAAGGTAACAGAAGATAATATCTTATCAAGCAGTAAGGTTGGACCAACAATTGCAAAAGACATAACAGTTCGATCTACTTGGGCAATTGCACTAGCAATTATTGGTATGTTCCTTTACATTTTTGCTCGATTTAGAAATGTTGGATTTAGTTTAGGTGCAACCACCGCTATTTTCCATGATGTTTTAATTGTATTCTCACTCTATTCAATTTTATGGGGAGTTTTACCATTTGAACTTTCAATTGATCAAGCATTTATTGCTGCTATTCTTACGGTAGTTGGTTATTCGATTAACGATACCGTGGTAGTATTTGATAGGGTGCGTGAATTCTTAGGCTTAAACAAGCATGAGAAAGATATCGCTCCAGTAATTAACAAAGCAATTAACACTACATTAAGTAGAACATTAATTACCTCATTAACTACGTTATTGGTAATTCTAATTCTATTTATCTTCGGAGGTGAAGGTCTTAAAGGATTTACATTTGCACTGCTTGTAGGTGTTGCAGTTGGTACTTACTCTTCGGTTTGTATTGCAACTCCAATTGTAGTTGATTACCTAAAAAAGTTTAAGAAATAACCCAAAGGTTATTCCATAAAAAAAGGTCAGTTGCAAATGCAACTGACCTTTTTTTATGGTGATGTTTTTTATTCCTCTTCGTCTGAATGAACAATCTCTAACATACTTAAATATTCTTTCAAGTTCATAATGATAGGGACTTCCATTAGATTAGAACCTAACTCATTTGCAAAGAATACGCTCGTCCAATCTAATCGGTAAATCACATCAAAAATAGAGTACAAGCTGTATTCTGGTATTTGTAGCGGTAAAACCTTGTTGTTTTCAAGTTCCAAATGTGAAATCAGAAAATCGAATCGAGCATTCACTCGCTCATTTTCGGTAGAATACAACATAATGAAGTTGGTGTTCATTCGGTCGGTATAGCTTTCAATAACGTTATGATTTGCTTCAGGAAGTACGTTTACAAAACCCTCTAATTTTGAGTTTTCATTAAGTTGTTGTGTGAAACGTGTTGCTACCGGTGCAAATTGGCGGTCTGAGACAATCACAAATTTGTTTTTTAAGTTTCCTTTAAAGAAATCAAAAATGCTATGGCCACTTTCTTTTTGGCGTTCTTTATTTTCTTCAAATTTTGCTTTGATGCTTTCAATTTCTGGCAGAAGATCTTCGCCAATCAATTCACCTACTATAAGTGAAAGATAACTGAGACCCAGTCCGATAGTCATTCTAGGTTGATATGCTTTAGGAAGTATTAAGGTAAGAAGCTTATGTTCCTTAGCTAATTCCAAAAGGTTGCCTCCAGATGTAATTATAATAATATGAGCACTAGCAGCAATTGCTTCATGAAACATAGAAATCGTTTCTTCCGTATTTCCTGAATATGAATTTAAGACAACTAGCGATTTATTATTTACAAATTTTGGCAAATGATAATCAGCCACAGCTTCTATTGGAATAGAGCATTTATCAAAAAACCAATTTTTGGCAATGATTGCACCTATACCACTTCCTCCCAGTCCTCCTAAAACGATATGATTAAAGTTGTCGGCTTTTAAACCATGAGATTTGTAGTTTTTTAAAACATGGTCAAATTGCTCTGTAAAGTTTTCTAATGAAGATTCGTGCGTTATCATTTTTATTCTTAATACCTTTGTAACAACAAAGATAAACGGATAAACAACTTCCTAAACTTTATCAAACACAATTATGCCCAGTTCTGAAGAGAATTTAAAAGAAGAATTATTTCTACGTTACAGTTTTAAAGCAGACGAAGGACAAGAACCATTGCGAATCGATAAGTTTTTGGTGAACCGTATTGAAAAGGCGACTCGAAATAAACTGCGAGAAGCGATAGATGCAGGCCAAGTTAAGGTAAATGGCAAAGCTGTTAAAGCGAGCTACAAAGTTAAGCCTGGAGATGCTATTGATGTGATGGTTGATAAAGAGCCAAATGAACTACTTGTACTCCCGCAAGACATTCCTATTAATATCGTTTATGAAGACGATGCTTTAATGATTGTAAATAAGGAGCCTGGCATGGTGGTACATCCTGGATTTGGTAATTACGACGGAACACTATTGAATGCATTGGCATTTCATTTTGGAGTTGCTGTTGACACAAAAGGTAAAAGACCTTGGCTGGTACATCGAATTGATAAAGATACCTCTGGATTATTGGTAATTGCAAAAACAGATGAGGCTATGACCCATCTTTCGAAACAGTTTAAGGATCACACTACAGAGCGAACATACAATGCCCTTGTTTGGGGTAGCGTAGAACCCTCTGAAGGAACGATAAGCTCGTTTATTGGTCGAGACATCTATGATCGAAAGAAGTTTGTAACACATGCTGATGAGGACAAAGGGAAATGGGCTGTAACGCATTACAAGGTCTTAGAAGATTTTACCTATACAAGTTTAGTTCAATGTAATCTTGAAACAGGGCGTACTCATCAAATTAGAGTTCATATGAAAGATATGGGACACCCTTTATTTAATGATGGATTTTATGGCGGAAATCGAATTTTAAAAGGCGTAGTATTTAGTAAATACAAGCACTTTGTAGAAAATTGTTTTTCTGTTTTACCACGACAAGGCTTACACGCAAAATCATTGGGATTTGAACATCCGACCACAGGGAAATGGATGCAATTTGACAGCGAATTGCCTCACGATATGGCTAAGGTTATTGAGAAGTGGAGAAATGTAAAAAGCACGTACAGCTTTTAACACTACTCTCTAAAGTAGCTTCTCGGAATTAAAATCTTTCCAAAGGTGTAATCCTGAATTGTCACCAAGTACTTAAAATCATCAAAACTTGCAAAGTAGCGATGAACATCTGTAACAATTTCATCACCCGTTTTATCTACCAAAGTATTCCCATCTAGGTATTGGCCTTTTCGAAAAACCTTCATTCTATGCTTGTTGTTACCTGCAAGAAGTTCAATTTCTAAGTAAGGTATCTGTTTGCGAATAGAATCTTTGATGTCTTGATTGATGTAATCGGCGTACCCTTCAAAGTTTTTAAACTTAAATAAAGAGAAATAGCTTTTTGCAGCTACTCGTGAAAACCCTTGGAGCGGCGGTGCAATTTCGTAAGTGTCGCCATTTCTTGAAAGCACAAATGACTCATTTGGGTTTTCGTTATTCTTTATTGAAACCCGATCTATTTCTTCCGCTTCATAATCAAATATGGTTTTATTAAACCATTCTTTTGGGTCGCAACTATACTTTGGGTAAAGTAATCCAGTAAATCCTGGGATGTATCCAATAAATGGTGTTTTGGAACCTTCTATATGAACATAGGTTCCAGTTTGTGTTGGATTTCCACCACCCACATAATAACTTTTTACTTCTTTGCCATTTTCATATAAACGAACATGAATTGATTTGGAAATCATAGAACGAATTACATTGTCTTTTGCGGCTTGAGGAACAGGACCTTTTATTTTAATTTTACTTAAGGTTGTATTTAAAAGGATATCCATATTTGGTTCAAACGCAGGATATTCATTGTTTACCATCCATGAATCTCCTTTTTTTGAAAGAACTACATTCTCTCCGTCTCTGTTGCTCAGCTTTACTTCTGTAATTGTACTTATATCCTCTACCGAAAAATCACTGATGGATACTTCCGATTTTTGATAGTTATTGGTGTTAAAATAAAAATAAATGCCTACGGCTAAACACAATGCTACTATTATCCAGATTATCTGCTTCATTTCGGTTTTCAAATAAACACCTTAGTCTTTAAAACAGGGTTATAAATTTAGCAAAGGTTTAAAATAATTGAACTTTGGCTTAATACTTGAATTATATACAATGAATGATTGCAATAACGATATATTTCCTAGCAAAATGGCTCATTAGCCGAAAAGCGTAATGGGTTTGTTGTATTAAAAAAAGAACAGATATGATGAAGAAAATAGTCCTATATTTAAGTTTGGCAATCGCAACATTAAGCGGTTGTGTTCAAGAGCAAGTGGTTCCATATAATCCAATTACGGATGCGGATGTGTTTTATGAATACTACTCTGATGCATATGGTACTATTATCGAAGGAGAAATAATTAATGATGGAGAAACCTACATCGATGCAGTTCAACTAGAAGTACGCATGTACGACAGGTATGGCTACGTCATCGATTATGATTATTTATGGGTAGATGCATTTTTTTATCCTGGCGAAGCGGTTGACTTTTACTTCGATTTGCCTGAACGCTATGTACACACCGTTGAAGTCTTTATCCATGACTTTGATTAGCTAAAATCAACATATACAAATTTCGTCGCTTACAATTACCTTTGTTCTGTTGGAATACGGAATAACTAATCTAAGAAAGTTTGTTGCAAAGAATAGCGACAACATAATTGTGCTTGCAGATAAGCATACCATAGCGTCTTGCTATCCTCTTTTGCAGATTGAGTTACCTCATTTTATTGTTCCTTACGGCGAAGGTTATAAAAACCTGAACAGTTGCGAATACATTTGGAAAAAATTGGCTGAGCTTCATGCACATCGCGATAGCATTTTACTTTGTTTGGGTGGTGGAATAATATCCGACATGGGAGCATTTGCTGGAAATTGTTTTCAACGTGGAATGCGTGTGGTATTATGCCCAACAAGCTTGTTGGCAATGGTAGATGCCTCCATCGGAGGAAAGAATGGCGTAAATTTTCTAGGTTTTAAAAACTACATTGGTGGATTTAATAGAGCGGAAGAGGTTTTTATTTGTCATGAATTTCTGGAAACACTTCCCGCCAAGGAAATTACAAATGGCTATGTTGAAATGCTAAAACACGGCTTAATTGCTGACAAAAAGCATTACGATAAAGTAAAGATGTTTTTCTTTCATCCTACTATGAAGGTAGATCAAGAATTGATAGCAGATTCAATAGCTATAAAACTCAAACATGTTCAGGAAGATTTTAAAGACAAGGGCATTCGCAAGCGACTAAATTATGGGCATACCATTGGACATGCTATTGAGTCGTGGAGTTTGGCCACCTCAAATGAAAACGAGGAGTTGAGTCATGGAGTTGCTGTTGCTTTAGGCATTATTGCAGAAAGCTATATCTCTGGCAAAGTGTTGGGAATGGCAAAGGAGGAAGTTGACGAAATCGCAACAGTTTTACAATCTGTCTTAAAGACTATTAACCAAGATCTTCCTAACTACGATGACTTAGAAGCTTATCTTAAAATGGATAAGAAAAATGTAGGTGAACAAATAAATTTCTCCTTGTTAGAATCCATCGGAAGCTGTAGGGAAAACCAATTTGTTTCTGAAACTGTTATATCAGAAGCAATTGAATACTTGCACAGTGTAAAATGATTCGTTTATCACATCCAACCAAATCATTAGAAGGAATAATTCATCTACCGAGTTCTAAAAGCATAAGCAACCGAATGTTGCTATTGCAAAAGATGTATGAACCCCATATGGTTTTGGAAAACCTTTCTACTGCAAATGATACAGTTGTATTGCAAAGGATTCTGGATACTAATGAACACGATATTGATGTTCATGATGCAGGAACGGTATTTCGATTTTTAGTGGCATACTGTGCTGCGACACAGGGTTCATGGACAATAAATGGAACTCCTCGGTTAAAAGAACGACCAATAAAACAATTGGTAGATGCATTGCGATTGTTGGGAGCAGAGATCACTTATTTAGAAAAAGAAGGATTTGCACCATTGCAGATTGAAGGTAAACAACTAAAGGCAAATCAATCGGTATTGGATTTAAGTTTTGTAGACAGCAGTCAATTTATATCTGCGTTACTCATGATTCAACCCAAAGTAGAGGGAGATTTTGAAATAAAGATAAATCATGGAATGAATTCGAAGTCGTTTGTCAAGCTAACGGTTATTCTTATGCGAAAAATCGGATTTTCGGTTCAAATAGATAGGTCGTTTATTAAGGTAAAAAAAGAAAGAAGATTTGAGGGAGAATATTTTTTAGTGGAGCCGGATTGGACTTCATTTTATTATTGGTATTCCATGGCTCAATTGGCAAATAAAGTTGAATTGTGTATGGTTGGCCTAAGCCAGAATAATATTCATGAAGAAAAGAAACGTTTGTTTGATGTAGGCAATAGCTCTTTGACTTTTGGGGATGACGGAAAGGGTTTGTGCGTTAAAAAATTGGCGTTAAATAATATTGATTTAATTACAGAATTGAACTACTCTCAATTTCCGGATTTAGCACCAACATTTGCTGTATTATTATCGGCATTAAAAGCAAAATACATCGAGTTTAAAGGACTGGAATCGTTGCAACACAAGGAGAGTAATCGGGAAAAGGCAATTGCTGCAATTGTTGAACTAATGGCCTGTTCGTTCCGCAAAGAGGAAGGCAGATGGGTTTTAAATGCAGAAGGTTTTAAATTAGAACCTAACACCCAGTTCCCAACATTTAATGATCACCGAATGGCGATGAGTATCGCTCCATTAGCTTTGCTGCAACCAATTCTTATTGAAAACGAAGCGGTGGTTTCAAAATCGTATCCACATTTTTGGGAAGATTTGGAGCAAGTGGGTTTTGAAATAGAATATCTTTGATGCGTTGTGAATACACTTGGTAAAAATATCCGCTTAACATCCTATGGAGAATCTCATGGAGAAGTGATTGGGGCGGTGCTCGACGGAATGCCTTCAAACTTTGAAATAGATCTTGATTTTATTCAATTGCAATTGAATCGAAGACGTCCAGGGCAATCAACTATAGCAACACCTCGAAATGAAAGTGATGAATTGGTAGTTAATTCAGGAATATTTGAAGGAAAAACAACAGGAGCACCAATTCATTTTCAAATAAAGAATACCAATTATAATTCTAAAGATTATACGCATCTAAAAGATGTGTTAAGGCCATCTCATGCAGATTATACCTACGAAGCAAAGTATGGGATTAGAGATTACAAAGGTGGTGGAAGAAGCAGTGCTCGTGTAACTGCTGGTTGGGTAGCTGGTGGTGCTTTAGTGCAAGACTATTTATCAAAGCAAGGAATTGAGATTTCAGCATACGTAAAACAAGTTGGTGAGGTTAGTTTAAATAAGGATGCTCAATGGTATCATCGAAATGAAACAGATAAAAACGCTGTTCGTTGCCCAGATGAGGTAACAGCTAAAAATATGATTGCTGAAATTGAGCAGGCGAAACAAGAGAGTGATAGTTTAGGTGGAATAATTGAATGTGTAATAAAAGGAGTGAAGCCTGGAGTAGGAAATCCTGTGTTTGAAAAATTAAACGCTCAATTGGCACATGGTATGTTCTCTATTAATGCTGTAAAAGGTTTTGAGTTAG
>CBDUEX010000030.1:0-9513 GCA_965366305.1 uncultured Bacteroidia bacterium
ATCATCTCCTGAACTTCGCCTAAACCTTCTTGGTAACTTTTCCCCATTTCATAAGAAACCAATTTGCCAAGTGCCTCTTTTTTTTCTCTTAATTTATCTCCAAACTGACGTACAATTTCTCCACGTTGAGGTGCAGGCATTGTTCTCCAGGTTTTGAAAGCAGAGGTTGCTGTTTTCATCACCTTTTCGTAATTGTCTTTTGTAGTGGTTTTTACCGACCCAATTAGTTGACCATCTACTGGAGAATAACTTTCAATAATATCTCCATTTGAAAACCAATTAGAACCTGTAGAAGTGCCTTCATTTATAGCTTTTACACCTAATTCTTGAAGTGCTTTATCCATTCCGAAATCTGTAGCAACTGCTTGCATAAATCTATGTTTTTTACGAATTATTAAATTTTATGCTAAGATACTGAATTATTGGCAAAAAAAGTATTTATTATTTAGTAACAACCTAATCAATAATCTTAAAAGATTTTGATGAAAAAAGCCTACTTTTATGAATGAATCTATTATTCCCTATTATGAAAAAACTATCCCTTTTAATTCTTGTATGCTTATTGATTCTTAGTTGCAAAAAATCAACAGATAGCGTTGAAAAATCCATTCCACAAACCGCAAATAAATTCGCTATTGTCATTCATGGAGGAGCAGGATACCAAACTAGAGAAAGTGTTTCCAAAGAAACCGATTCTTTGGTTCGAGCCAAATTATCTGAAGCCATAAAGGTAGGTCATGACATATTGAAAAATGGAGGAACAAGTTTAGATGCAGTTGAAAAAACAATCAATATTTTAGAAGATTCGCCATTATTCAATGCTGGAAAAGGAGCTGTTTTCACCAATGAAGAAACTAACGAATTGGATGCATCAATTATGGATGGAAAAACTTTAAATGCAGGAGCTTCGGCTGGAACTCGAATCGTTAAAAATCCAATTAATTTGGCAAGAGCTGTAATGGAAGACTCACCTCATGTATTGTTATCTGGACAAGGTGCAGAGCAATTTGCGAAAGAGCAAGGCTTGGAAATTGTGGAGCCATCTTATTTCGCCACTGAAGCCAATCTTAACCGAGTCAGAAGAATAAAAGAAAGACAAGCAAAAAAAGTAGCCTCACTTATGGAAGAACATTCCGATTTCAAGTTCGGAACCGTTGGTTGTGTTGCACTTGATAAAAACGGAAATATATCAGCAGGAACTTCAACAGGTGGCATGACCAACAAAAAATGGAATCGAATAGGTGATTCACCAATTATTGGAGCAGGAACTTACGCCAACAATAAAACCTGTGGAGTATCTTCAACTGGTCATGGTGAATTTTTTATTAGAGGTGCAGTAGCTTACGATATTTCTGCTCTTATGGAATATAAAGGGTTAAGCTTAGAGGAAGCCTCAAAGGAAGTTATTCAGAAAAAATTACCCAAACTTGGAGGTACTGGAGGTATTATTGCTTTGGATAAAAATGGAAACATAACCATGGAATTTAATACGCCTGGAATGTATCGTGCGAGCATGAATGATAAAGGCGAATTATATATTGGGATATATAAAAATTGAATGCTTACCTCGAATAGTATTATCATCCAAGTCTTATTTGTATTTTGATTGCTTCGTAGAATAAAAATTTGATTCATTTTAATTCCTTATAATTATAAACTTAATTATTGAAAATGAGATAATTAATAGTTTTCTTAATAATTATTACTATTTTTAGATATCCCCACAAACTTTTTAACACGCAATATTAATGAAACGTAACTCGATTTATTGTATCATATTGATATTCTATGCTCTAAATGGTTTAGCTCAAGATAGAAAAGATGTAGTGGAACTTAAGCTTCAACTAAAAGTACAAGCTAATGACACTATAAAGGTCAACACCTTGCTAGAAATTGGGTCACAGCTTTTTAGAACACACCCTGATTCTTCTATGGTGTATTCTAACTTAGCTATTAAACTCGCATCGGAATTAGATTTCAAAAAAGGGTTGGCTTATGCACATAAAAACATGGGCTTAGGACATTATGTCAAAGGAGAATTTTCCGATGTCCTTGTTCATTGGAAAAAGTCTTTATCTATATTTGAAGATTTAAATGACGAAACCGGAATTAGCAATTTACTTAATAATTTAGGTGCTATATACCAAACCAAAGGTGACGATCCTAAGGCTTTGGATTATTTTATTAGATCTGTAAAAATTGCAGAAAAGATTCAGGATTCTTCAAGAATTGGAACGGCTTATTTAAATATAGGTACTGTATATTCCAATGAAAAAACAACCTTTAAAGATGCTTATGAATCCTTCAACAAGTCCAAATATATTTTCAGCAAGATAAATTATGATGAAGGCGTTGGTGCAGCAGCAATAAACATTGCCGAACTATATATAGAGAACGGAAATCCTCAAGATGCTCTGCCACATCTAAACGATGCTTTAGAAGCCTATACAAGAGCTGGAAGTAGTCTTTCCTACACTTATAATTATCTTGGTAAAGCATATAAAGATCTTAAACAATTAAATCTCGCAAAAAATTATCACCAAAAAGCGATTGAGACAGCTGATCTAAATGATGCTAAATTAGAGAAAACCAAAGCACTTATTGCGATGGGAGAAGTCCTTACAGAACAAAAAGCTTATTCAAAAGCAATTGAATCTCTTAAAGAGGGGCTTAAATTAACAAATGTTACTGGAGTGCTCAGAGATAAGAAAGATGCTTATAAAGGACTCTCCAAAGCATATTCCGGTCTGCAAGATTATAAAAACGCCTATAACTATCAACAATTATATGCAACCATAAGCGATACGATTCGAGACGACTCCTACGAAGAGTCTATAGGAAATATGAGATTTCAGTATGATTTGGATAATAAGGAACGGGAAATTCAACTACTCAACATAGATAACGAATTAAAGCAAACAAAGATTGAAAGCACAAACGCATCTAAACGATTGTTATATGCACTTGCAGCAATTTTATTAATAGTTGCAGGCGGAATGTTTTCACGTTACAGGTTCATTCATAAGTCAAACGAGCGTCTTGCAAAAGAAAGAAATAAAAGCGAAAGTATACTTTTAAACATTCTACCAAAAGAGACTGCCGAAGAGTTAAAAAAACATGGCTCTATAAAGGCAAAACATTTTAATGAAGTGACTGTGTTGTTCACCGATTTCAAGCAATTCTCCTTAATGGCAGAAAAAATTTCAGCTGAAAATCTTGTTCATAGCGTAGATTATTATTTTAAAAAATTTGATGTGATTATCGAAAAGCACCATCTGGAGAAAATCAAGACCATTGGTGATGCATATATGTGCGCAGGTGGTTTGCCTACTGAAAACCAAACACATGCCATTAATGCGTTTAATGCTGCACTGGAAATCTTGGAATTTGTTGAAGATACATTTAAAAATCCGCCAGAAGGTATATGTCCGTTTGAAGTTCGTATTGGCATCAATACTGGTCCTGTAGTGGCAGGTGTTGTGGGTACAAAAAAATTTCAGTACGATATTTGGGGCAGTACGGTCAATATCGCCGCACGTATGGAAAGTAATTCGGAACCAGGAAAAATCAACGTTTCAGAGAACACCTATCAGCTTTTAAAAAATAAATATCAATTCGCCTATAGAGGTGTTATAAAAGCGAAAAATTATCAACAACTCAAAATGTATTATGCCGTAGGAAAAAATGGCACAATTATGCTCGAAAGTGAATAATTTAAATTACTATTGTTAAATAATCAATTGTAAAACCAAATTGATTAAGGGGGAATATTTGAATAAAATAATCCGGTTAATTCAAATAGCAATATTCTTAGAATCCTAAATACATGACCCTTGTAAATAAAAAGAAATATCCAGACATCTGTTTTCATCTTCTAGATGAACTACAAAAAAAATTAGCACCTCATTTAAGATATCATTGCTATGAACATACCATTGATGTTGCTAATGTGTGTGATTACTACATAAAGATTTATAGAATAGATGATGAAATAGCAAAACTTATAAGAATAGCTGCCATTGGCCATGATTTTGGATATACTGTATCACAAATAGACCACGAAGAGGGCAGTATAACATTACTCGAACCCACCTTCAGACCCACTCTAACAAAGGCCGAAATTGATCTTGTCAATGGAATGATAAGAGCCACAAAAGTTCCTCAAGAACCCAAGACCTTTTATGAAAAGATTCTGGCTGATGCAGATCTGGACTATTTAGGCAGAAACGACTACGATAAATTGAGTGAAAACCTTCGCCAAGAGTTATTGCATTTTGGTGTTATTAAGACCAAACGTCAATGGCTGGAACTGCAAATCAAATTTCTTGAAAACCACAACTTCCATACTTTATATGCAAAGTGGAATCGCAGGACGCTAAAAACAAAAAAACTTCAAGAACTTAAATCACAGTTAATCAGTGAACTTAAATAATCTTTAATATTAATTAAAAATCTTCCTAATATTCAACATAAAAATAGATTGTTGTAATAATAATTGTGGTAGTTCAATCAAAATTATCATAGCGAAAAGAATTTCTTTTGTCAGAAAAGAAACACATATAATGTTAATTAAGTGTTAAAACGGCTGTTTTTATAAACATACTTTTTTTACCAAACTAATAATCAGTAAATTAAAACACCTCTATAGTTGATCAATAGCACCTTACCCATTTCATTATTTGACTTAATCAATGCTAATTATAGTAATTGCATTTAATGTATATGGTGCTAATATTAAATCAACTATTATGAAACCAACAACTGCAAAGGCCAAATTCTTGGTCAAAAAACGAATCATTAATTTTATTTTATCGAGCTTATTTATTTTGTTAACTAACTTCTGGTTATTTGGACAAAATTATTCAACCACAGGACTTTCAAGCAACTGGGAGGATCCTGCAGCATGGGATTGTTCGGGTGGTCCCTGTAACAACAATCCTTTTCCAAATTATGAGGTTGGTAACTCTACCATTACCATAAATCACGATATGATTTACGATTTCAATAATCCTATTAAATTAAAGAACAATGCGGAATTATTTGTATTAAATAATGCAAAATTATTAATCACAAGTAATATTAACGTCAGTTCTGGTGGACTATTAGTTGTAAATCAAGGAGAAATAGAAATTGGTCCTGGAGTACTTAAAAACCAAGGAACTATTCAATTGAACAATGCACTTATGATAAAAAACGGCAACTTTATTAATGATAATCAATTGCAATTATCTAATGCTTGTGTGAAACTCACTTCTGGTAACTTTAACAATAATGGCACAGTATCTGGCGTGGGCAGTATTAATACAGCTAATGGCAATATTAATAACTCTGGATTTTGGGAAATTGACGTTATCTATTTTCACGTTCAAGGGGGTAGTGGTCTTCCTGGATCTGAAAGTACTCAAGAGGAAGTAGATACAATCTGTGAGTGCGCCTTGATCAATTGTGATATACTCCCTGGCTATCCGCCAAACTCCAAAGTGGATGAAATTATTGGTTCTGCTTTGACTTCACTCTTTATCAATTTCGACCCTAATGAGCCAACCAACGAATTTATTTACATCATAAACGATAACAATGAAGTTTTAATCGAAATAGTTGCTT
The DNA here is from genome assembly GCA_965366305.1 of uncultured Bacteroidia bacterium. Taxonomy (GTDB): domain Bacteria; phylum Bacteroidota; class Bacteroidia; order NS11-12g; family UBA9320; genus UBA9320. Next base: position 5,605 of record CBDUEX010000030.1, read on the forward strand.
TTAACAATCAATTCAACGCAGTATCTTCTTTTTTGAATATCTTTGGTATTAGCCCTAGTGATTATCTGTCTGATGTATATGATCCAGTAGATGATGAGCGAGTTATAACCGTTTTTTTTCCTATCGTGAATCTTGAAGATTTAAATCCTAGAAACGATATCATTAATCAAGTTTATGAGGTGTCTCCACCTATACCCAATTCGGGACTAATAGATAGTCAAGGTGACGTTGCCCAAAATTCAAACATTGCAAGATTAGGATGGAATGTTAGTGGAGAAGGCGTTAAAATTGGTGTCATTTCAGATAGTTACGATAGGAAATCGGGAATCATAACTGGAATGAGTTCTGCGCTTCAAACCGACATCGTCAATGGAGATATTCCGGGTGATGAAAATCCTGTAATTGTAGTTCAGGATTATCCGTATGGAGTAGCAAGCGATGAAGGTCGTGCTATGTTACAAATTGTTCATGATGTGGCTCCAGAGGCACAGCTATTCTTTAGAACTGGATTTATATCAGAAGGAAATATGGCCGCTGGTATTGCCGAACTCGTGACTTTAGGATGTGATGTTATAGTAGATGACCTTACCTATATGAAAGCTCCTTTCTACAGGGATGGAATCGTAGCAGATGCCATTAACCAAGCATCAGCCAATGGTGTTAGTTATTTTACTTCTGCTGGTAATTTTGGCTCACGATCTTATCAATCGACTTTTACAGCCGATTTTTCAAATCCATTACGTCATAATTTTGGAAGTGGAAATTCAATGCAAACCCTTAACTTGGGAACTGGTTCTTACATTGTGGTTCTGCAATGGGATGATGATTTTTATTCATTCGGATCAAATTCAGGTGCTATGAACGACCTAGACATCTATTTAGCCGGGAATGATGGAACCATACAATACGGTTTCAACCGAAACAATTTAGGAGCGGACCCAGTAGAAATTATGCCTTTTACGGTTATTAACCCAACTACCACCAATATTGTAATAGAACGTGCATCAGGCACCGGAGTAGCACCAATGTTTAAGTATGTTGTTTTCCGAGCTGGTGAGAATGGAAATTTTGAAGCAGTTCCTGCCGCAAATAGCTCTACTGTTGTTGGTCATGCCAACGCAGAAGGTGCTATTACAGTAGGTGCTGTTCGATATGATAATACACCTAATTATGGTGCAACTTTAACCGCCCAGCAGTCATCATCTCTTGGAGGGACAACAACCAACGGCTTGTTACGAAGCAAACCAGATATTATGGCACCTACAGGAGGTGATACTTCCGTTAATTTAGGCGCACCTGATTTTGATGGCAATTCGTTGCCTAATTTCTTTGGAACCTCAGCTTCTGCTCCTCATGCAGCTGCTGTAGCTGCTCTTATTATTGAGGCCAAGACTAAGTTTGATGTTGATATTTCAAATTCCGACCCTAATCTAAGTATTCTTAGCTTATTAACAACGAATGCTATTGATATGGAAGCACTAGGTTTCGATTTTAAGACTGGTAACGGATTTTTATCTGCAGATAGCTCCATTGGAGCTTTTTCCAATCCCTCGCCAAATCTCATCAGTTTCAATCTCGAAAACTTAGATACCACACTTTATTCTCCAGGTGACGTAAGTTTTGACCTTATTTTAAAAGGGAACTCGTTTGACGAGTCATCTGTAGTCATATTTCGTGGAGAACAGTTAGAAACTACATTTGTTGATACAAATACATTGATTGCTACCATTCCAGAATTTTTGGGCAATCCACCCATTTACGTATTTACTCAACCAGGACCATTGACTAATGGCTCGGATGGTGGCGATTCAGAAATTGTGACTTTTGATGACCCTATTATTACAGATGTAGTAGTGCAACCAAATAATGCAACCCGAAGATATGGTGAAGTTAACCCTGAGTTTACATTTACCGTTAAAGTTGGTGATACCGAAGAGACTCTCCCGCAAGAAGAATTAGACCTTTTAATACCATCAGTCACCATGACAACAGCTGCGACTTCAAATTCGAATGTTGGTATTTATGCTCTAGAATTAGAATTAACTAACGTCGATGTTGGCCTATTGGAATTATATAAATTTATTATAGAGCCTGGTGTTTTTAGTGTTACACCAATGCAAGTTACTATAAAACCTCAGACTTTGGAGTCTATTACTTATGGTGACGCTTTACCTGAAATTGGTTTCGACTATGTTTTTGGAGATATAGATGAAACTGATGTTGAAGTAGATTCTGATGTTGCTAATACTTTAGCGATAAATCATGTCAATGCCTTGTCTTTGGTCAATGGTCTATCATTGGTTAATGGTCTTTCCTTGGTGAACGGAATTTCATTAGTAAATAATGAGCCTACCATCAATGGGCTTTCGTTGGTCAACAAAACATTCTTTGTCTCAATGAGTTCTGTTGAACAATCTGATACTGTAGAACAGAATGGCTTATCACTGGTTAATGGAATAGGTGATGAAAAATTAGTAAACTTTGGTGCGGATTTATTTTCTGATGTTGCTATAGCCAACGGAGATTTCTCTACAATAACCAATGGGATATCCCTAGTCAATGGACTTTCATTGGTTAATGGTTTATCTCTTGTCAATGGCATTTCATTGGTTAATGGTATTAGTCTTGTTAATGGACTATCCTTGGTCAATGGACTTTCTTTAGTCAATGGTCTGTCTCTTGTAAATGGCGTAGCGCTTGTTAACGGAGTGCCTTTAGTAAATAGTGAAAGCACGCCAATATTGAATGCATTTGAAAATGTATTTGTTATATTAAATGGAGATGACGCATTAAGTGAAATCCCTATAGATATTAGACCAATTAATGTTATTACAGGTATAGATGTTGGCACACAATATGTTATACCAGGTGGCTTTTTGGATACTAATTTTGAAATAAGATATGAACCAACTCCGATAGAGATTTTACCAGCAAATCTCACAGTCACCACGGAAGATGCAACAATTACATATGGTGATGAACAAGCCAACCTCATTGGAAGTGTTGATGGTTTGCAATACAATGATTCTTTAGAAAATGTTTTCCCTGAAGGTATTATATATTCTGTAGACTGTTCTCATTGTGGAGTAAGTGGAAGCCCTTATGCAATTGAAGCTTCAGCAACAAATAGTTCATCCAACTATAACATTTCGTTCGTAAATACAGGTGAACTATCTGTAAATCCATTTGACCTTACAATTACGGTAGAAGATGCAACAATAGTTTATGGACAAACTGATTTACCTGTATTTGGACTGAATACAAGCCCAGAAACCCTACCATACAATGAGACGGTTACAGACATATTGGGAGAATTAACATTTATGCCTTATAACGCTTGCACACAGGATAATGTTATTTCAGTAAGTCCAGCTTTGGAAGCAGACAATTACAATATAACGTATCAATCTGGTTACTTAACAATTGAAAATGCAGAGCTTCAAATAGAAATAGAATCGACCTTTATTTCAGAAGGAGACGCTATACCATCCAATTTTGATATTGTAGTAAACGGACTGGTCTGTGGAGATGTTTCACCTAGCTTAAACAGTTTCATAGTTACTGATGAAAATGGTGTTGTTCAGACAGGTAGTTTATCTGCTGGAACTTATTTCGTTAATGCTGATATTTCCAATCTATCGGGTTATGATGCATATACCATTTCACAATTAACAGGATCCTTATTCGTAAATCCACTTGTTGGATGTAATGATCGTATAACGGCTTCCGGTATTTGTCAAAGTCCAGCAACTTTGGCTGGTAATCCAAGTATCATATCCTTGTTGCGATTTGAATATACCAATAGATTAGATGTACCAATTTATATACCTAATGGCCTTAACAACCACTTGAAAGGTAATGCATCGTTTGTTGGATCACCTCCAGAAGTCTTTTTACCAGGCACGCATA
>CBDUEX010000031.1:0-9422 GCA_965366305.1 uncultured Bacteroidia bacterium
CTTTCCATTTTTGTTTCAAACTCCTCTGAAATATCTATCACAAAATCAGGTTTTATATGGTAATACTGTATGTAATGAAAGAGGTGATTCGGTCTCCATTTTTCTTGAATCTCCCCATTGTCGAAAGTTTCAATTTTACTTAAACCAGCTAAAAATACTGCTTGTTTAACCAATTCGGCACCTTTAGAATGATCTGTATGTCGGTCTTTAATAGCATTTGCCAACACTATTGAAGGCTTATATTTTCTTATAACTTGTATTACCTTAAGTAAATTGGCTTTGTCTATTGTAAACCAACCGTCTCCTAAGTCTAAGTTTTCTCGTACATCTAAACCTAATATTTCAGAAGACTCGCTTGCTTCACTTTCTCTAGTTTGGGCAGTACCTCTGGTGCCAAGTTCTCCTTTGGTAAGATCTATAACTCCAATCTTCCTCCCTTGTTTTTTCATTTTCAACAGGGTGCCAGAGCAAGCTAATTCTACATCGTCTGGATGTGCTCCGAAAGCCAATACATCAATCTTCATTACTTTTTGAACAATTTTAGTCTATTCTAGTTTTGCATTTTTTATTATATACTCAATCTGATAATCTTCTATTGGATCAAATTTAGTATCAATATCTGCATCATACATTTTGGCCCACATACCATAAAACATAGTACTAGCACTTCCCCGATATTTCTTTAAAATTTCATAAGTTGTATTTCCTGTTTCCCTATGAATTAATTTTATAAGGAGCTTTCCTTGAGAACGTGAAAGGCTCTTGAGCTGCTCTTTAAACTCATCCATTATTGCATCTTCAGTAGCTTTAATGTATTTCTTTTTAGCTTTCTTAGTCGTGAGTTGATTCAAATTATCCTCCATCATTTGAAGTCTCAATGCCGCGAGTTTAGCGTATGGCATTACCCGTTTAACATTTCTTACCAACTTTAAATACTTCTCTTTTTCTTCTTCGGAGTTAAACTCTTTCAATATAAATTCGTCAAACGAATAAACTAGAAAAGTATCACCGTCCATAATTACTCTGCGGGCTATAAATGCAGAATCCACATGGGCAGTTTGTGCAATTGAAGTCAGGCTCAATACAAGGACTAGAAGTGTTAATGCATATTTCATATGAATATAAGTTTCAAATAACGTGCCATTAGTTTAATATTTCAGCCAAAATCAACTTTGATTTAATAGGTCGATTTTTCGTAATATGTATTTGGTAATACAATAAGATGGAGTCTAAGGCATCTTTACGTTCAGCAGCAGTATAACTTGACACTTGGTTTTCAGCCATTGCTTCGCTAAATATTTTAGATGAAGTTTCGGTAATTCCGTGCAATCCACTAGACAATTCGTATACACCTTCTTCTAAATTTAGAAATGGAGTTTCGAGTTTGTAAAACCCTTGAGGTTGCACTCCAAGATGAACAGTTAACTTGGCCAAAAACTGAATTGGAAACATTCCCACATTCTCCTCTTTCTCCAATTTCAACACTTGATTCTCAATAAAATCAAACAAATTGTATTCAAAATGTTCTTCAATCAAACATTGATTCAATACCTCAACAAGAAAAAGTGCAATGGTTTTTTTAACAATACTTTCATGGATATTTACAAGCAGATGAAGTGTTTTCATTTCCTTCACTCTATTAATTCCCGAATTAGGTTTGTCGTAAACATCTAGATCCAATAAAGACAATGGTTGAATCATAGCCGGTTTAATTGCCGACTTATTTCGTTTTACTCCTTGCAGCATATACGTTCTTACACCAAGTTCGCGTGTGTACATTTTGCTAATTACACTGGTTTCACTGTAATTAGTATTACGTAATACAATTGCTTTTGTTTTAGCTAACATTATCGAACAAGGAGAAGTTTACTCACAAGAGAATCTTCATCATCTTTGTTTGCTGAAAAGATAAGGTAAACACCCGTTTGAGGTCTTTCCCCATTGAAATTTCTACCATCCCAAACGGCGGTCCCTCCGGTTGCAACCATTTCGTACACCACTCTTCCAGCAACATCAGCAATTTTTACTGTGGCATCTTCTGGAAGACCCGATATGGTTATAACACCATCGTAATTACTATGAACAGGATTTGGAAACACAATAGTATTTTCATGTAAATTAGTGGCTTCTGTTGCATCGCCTCTAAATGAAGCAATCCCACTTTTTGTGCCAAAAAATACTTCTCCTGTCTTGGGCACTATTCCAATACAATATACTTCATTACTCGGTAAAGGACTGTTTTTGGTTGTAATGTGTTTTTCTACTGCAGACCCATCTTCTTTCACCAACCAAGCACCATTATTCGTTGCAATCCATTTTCTGTTAGCACCGTCAATTTTAATATCATTGATGACTTCTGTTCCTAATAAGAATCCAATATCCTCGCCATCATCTATTATTATTTGTTGAGCATCTGCATTAGGCCCCCCTTGAAAAACAAGGCTTGGATTATAAAAAATGGCAATACCTTCTTCGGTACCAACCCAAATTTCACCATCCTTGTCTAATGCAATAGCCTTAACATTATTGTTTGGTAAATCTCCTTTGTTTGCTCCCGTACTTAAAAGACGGTATTGGATTGATCCATTTCCAACTTCTCTAGCTACCATAATGCCTTCTCCGCTACTCCTCGGCACTAACGCCCAAATGTTATCAAATTCATCAACAATCATTTCTCCCAGTCTTTTCGTCCCCACTTCAAAGTCCAACCAATCGCCATTGGGTCGTTTTACAACCAATGGTCTATCTGTTTCAAAATTTGAAACCCATAAGTTGCCTTTGCTATCTTTAGCTATTCCTAAGGCAACATCTTTATCGCCTGGTGCTGGTTTAATTGCACTATTGGTTTGATCATATTTAGCCACCGGTTTATCACCTACAAATTTTACCAAGCCAGATCCAAAACTTCCGATCCAAACCTCATTCATATTTTGGTCGATATAGAGATTGGTTAAATCAAGCATATCACCTACAAAGGGATCACTGTCCTTCTTATTAGTCCAATTGCCATCCTGATACACATAATATCCATAGCCATTAAAGAATGGAGAATATGCGTCTGTATGCCCTCCAGATGTAACCCACATTTTTGTTCCTTGACCAACCATGTCGTAAGAATTAACGCCATATGGTCCCTGAGGAGTAGTCCATGAATACACACCAGAAGGAGTTCTTTTTACAAGACCGGAATAAAAACCACCAGACCACAAATTCCCTTGAAAATCGAGTGTTGCAAAAAATTTAAAATTTTCCGTTATTTCTTCTTTCAGGTTATTCTCATCTATTATCATTACACCCAGCCATCGGCAAACAACCAATTTTGACTGGCTTACTTTGATGCTTTTGTAATCTTTTTTAGTACCTGATTCGATGGTATTGAAACTTCCATCATATCCATATAAAACACTATCATTCACGAAATACAGTGTGTTGTTATAATCTTGAAATAAAAAGGCAGAATCAAAGGAGCCTTTTGTTTTCCAGCTTGCGAAGTTTTTTAGATTAACTAAATCATTATTAGCTGGAGCAAACTTAATTCCTTCGATAGTTCCAAGATAAAGGCTGTCATTATATCGTGCAATTGAGTTTATAGAAAGCTTAGTCCCATTGCTTCCTAAGTTCTGAAAATCATCTACAACATCTTCTTTTACAATGTCAAAAACAACAAATCCAAAGCTGGTTGCAACGTAAATCAGGTTATCATAAATTTTTACTTCATTGATGTTCTTTTGCCCCACAATGGAGACATCGAAAATATCTGGGAGATTAATTATAACACCATCTTTTAAAATATCAATGTTCGTATTTTCATAAGCTAACACTAGTGTATTGTACTGCTCAGAATAAGCCATCGATACTACATCGGTTTCTGAAAAGCCATCCACTTTGGTTAAAAGGGTAACTTCTCCACTTTTAAGGTCAAATGTATAGACTCCTTTTTCTGCCAAAACATAAAGCTGTTTTTCTGTTTCTATAATCTGACGTACACTGTTATATGGAAGATGCATCCGCCAAGTACCAATTGGAGTATTGTCTTGTGCTTTTGCAGCAAAAGCTAATAAAAATATAAAACAAAAATTTAAGATGTATTTCATTCGTATCCTTAGGCAAATCTAACGATAAGAAATAGGGTTTTCTTACATCATAACATAAAAATGGTATTAAAATGTAATTAGTAAATCAACGCTACTAAATTTGCCATCAGAATGGCAAACAAGATCGAGAATAAACCATTGGTTAAAATCAAGCAAAAATCTAGAGTAAAGCCGGATTGGCTAAAGACTCAGATTCCAGGTGAAGGGAAATACTCTGAAATGCTTAAGTTGGTTAAAGAGAACAAACTTCATACGATATGTGAAAGCGGGAAATGTCCTAATATTGGTGAATGTTGGGGAGTTGGTACTGCAACATTTATGATTGGTGGAAACACATGTACTCGCAGCTGTCAGTTTTGCAATGTAGCAACAGGTAAAGGAGACGTTCTTGATAGCTTGGAGCCATTTAAAATTGCTCAATCAATTAATATCATGTCTATTAAGCATGCTGTTATAACGAGTGTAGATCGAGACGATTTACCAGATGGTGGAAGCGGACATTGGGCTAAAACAGTCAATTCTATTCGTGAGTTTAATCCTACCACAACATTAGAAACACTAATTCCAGACTTTCAAGGAAATACAGATCAATTGGATGCCATTATTGAAGTTCATCCTGAAATTGTATCTCACAATATAGAAACAGTAGAACGTTTATCTAGAGAGATTAGAGTACAAGCAAAGTACAAACGCTCTCTATTTGTATTAGAATATTTAAAAGACAAAGGAATGAAAACCAAGTCTGGCATTATGTTGGGCATGGGAGAAAGTGAAGAGGAAGTACTTCAAACCATGAAAGACTTAAGAAGTGTTGGAGTTGAAATTATAACACTTGGCCAATACATGCAACCTACTCCAAGACACTTAAAAGTGGCAGAGTACATTCATCCAGACCAGTTTGCATTTTATAAGCAAGAAGGAATTAAAATGGGATTCGAATACATAGAAAGTGGCCCTTTAGTTCGAAGCAGTTATCATGCTGAGCAACATTTAAAGTAACAATGGATCCGCAATTTTATCGCGAATATTATACACTCGAAAGAAGCCATTGGTGGTTTACCGCTAGGCTTGAAATTCTTGAAACAGTTTTAAAAAAATGGGTTTTGAATTCAAATGCAGCACCCATTAAAATACTAAATGTTGGAGTTGCCACAGGAGCTACAAGTGAAATGCTTTCTAAATATGGAGATGTAGTATCAGTAGAGTATGATGAAGAATGTTGCAAATTCCTGAAAGAAAAAACGGGCATTGAAGCCATTAACGCTTCACTTACTGAATTGCCGTTTGAAGCTAGTTCTTTTGATTTGGTATGTGCTTTTGATGTTATTGAGCACATTGAAAATGATGTATTAGCTGTTGCTGAAATTGAACGCGTTTTAAAACCAAACGGTCACTATTTTATAACGGTTCCTGCATTTCAATTCTTGTGGAGTAATCATGATGTTGTAAACCATCATTTCAGACGATATACCAAGAAGAATTTCAATGCACTGTTTAAACAATTTGAAATTCAGTTTAGCTCCTACTTTAATTTTTGGTTGTTCTTTCCAATTGCAATAGTTCGGTTTATACTTAATTTATTACCGAATCGGAAAGAAGGTTCCACAAGTGGTTCTGACAATGAAGTTTTAAGTTCATCTGGTTTATTAAATTCTATATTGAAGTTCATATTTAAATCTGAAAGATATTTCCTACGTCTTGGAATTCGATTCCCTGTTGGAGTATCTATTTTATCGATAGGCACCAAAAAATGAAATGACAAGGGAAGACGTTAAATACTGCCTTCTACTTTCACTTTCAGTAATTCTCTCTTATTTCCAGCTTGCTTTTTTTGTCTTTAGCACAAAGTGGGATAATTTAAGTGCATTTTTCGCATATAAATATACTGCTAGTGAATGGTGGTTAAACGCGAAGATTCCATTTTGGGATCCCTTTCAAAATCTTGGATATCCCATGCATGCTAATCCCCAAGGATATGTTTGGTATCCTATTACCTGGCTTCTAAACTTACCAAATGGATATACATTACATTCATTAAATATTGAAACAGTGTTGCATGTGATCATTGCATCATTAGGAATGTATTTTCTTGCTAAATGGATTAAAATGAAGCCATCTATAGCATTTCTAGCAGGACTAGTTTATGGACTCTCCGGCTTTATAATTGGGTCAAATCACATGATTGGATTTACCATTGGAGCTGCTTGGCTACCCTGGACTATTCTATTTTTACTTCGCTTACTCCATCAAACATCGGTTCGGGATATAGTTCTTCTATCCATCGTATGTTACTTCCACATTACAGGAGCATATATTGCATTTACAATTGTTCTGATTTACATTTTTCTTTTTCTAATAGCACACCATATTTTCAGCAATTGGTCACAGAAATTTCGTCTCAAACAAATGGTGATTGGTCTGTTAACTACTTTGTTTTTAACTATTGTCTTAAGCTCTCCTTATCTCTTTAGTATTTATGATTCGATGGAATATTTTTCGAGGGCAAAAGCATTGAGCTATGACGTCGGAAACTATTCAGGAAACTTTAGTTGGGAGTGTTTTCAATCACTTATTGCACCTTACATAAATAGTAGCAATACAGGTTTTACCGGTGTTGATGTGAGCTTGTTCAATATTTACATAGGCATTATCCCACTACTCTGTTTTATAGTCGGATTAATCTTGATTAGGTTTAGATTCAAGAAGCTCTATTTAATTGGGATGGTGTTTTTTCTATTGCTGGGCCTTGGAATATACACTCCATTTCACATGTGGATTACTAAGTTGTTACCTGGCTTTAATCTTTTCCGCCACCCTTATTTATTTACGCTTTACTTTACGCTTCAATTTATACTTTTTGTGTTTAAAACATTGAGTTCGCTCAATGAGCAAACACTTGTCCAAATCAGAAAAGGAATACTAGCAGGTCTTATTATAATTGGAATAATTTGGATTATTAGCCTTATAAAATCTGAGACTTCTGAGCTCAGTCGCTTCTTTCGGGAGGTTTCACAATTACGAGAAAAGACATCCTTCTCCAAATACTTTCATGCCTTTATACAACTCACTATTTCTTTGTTCATACTGACCATACTCTATCTAAACTCAAAAAATATAGAAAAGTTTAAAAAAGCATTACCAATTCTCATTTTTCTAGATCTGTTTATTTCAATACAATTAAGTGGTCCAACCAACATGTATTATAATGTTCCTTTTAGAACAATTGAGAATAACCTTCATAACCTTAGCAATTCTAACCTAACCAATCAAGAGTTTAATACTCCTTTGTTGGAACTAAGTAACGACAAGATTGAAGCACAAGCTGGGTTTTGGGTTAACCTCAATACCTATAAAAGAACCACAGGAATTGATGGATATAACCCATTTATTTATAGCAGCTATGAAGATTTAAAGCAATCTGAAGAGTTTAAATCTTTACTACAACAAGGCATTTTCCATTCAGATGACGACACTATGAAGTTAAGTGAGTTTGAACTTGGATATAATAGTTTTCAAATCAAATCGAACAATGCAAGTAATTCTTTACTATACCTCAATCAAAACTATCACCACAATTGGAGAGCTTATATCAATGGTAAGAAACAGGATGTTCAAAAAACAGCGGGAGGATTGATGTCTTTAAAAGTACCAGCTGGCCCTCAGGTAGTTCAGTTCAAGTATGAATCAAAGAAATCGGTATTGCTATTCATAACTTCCTTCCTTTTGTTTATTGTATCGATTGCCTACTTGCTAATTACTAAAACCAAGCTGCAAACAAGAGTTAGAGGTATTGTTTCTTCTTGAAGAGGTCGAAGAAATAATCCCAATCATAATGAGTTTTTCCATGCCAACACCCATCAAAATTGTATTGAGCTATAAATAAGAGAACTGCTACTAAAAGGCAGATTGTAGCGAAAAGAATGAGTTGTTTTTGTTTCCATTTGTTTAAGTAAATAACAAAAGGGAAACTAAAGAAAGCCATGTGTTCCATAAACCCACGATGGCCAAATCCACATCCTAGTCCGGGTGCATTCCAAGCAGCATAGGTCAAACAAATTACTGCGAAGTAAAGGGTAAACAAGATTGCCGATCGTTTTGATACACGGTATAAATAAAACAATGAAAGAAAGATCATGAGGTAAATAGGGCTGTAAATTAATAAGCCATTATCAGGCGAGATGAACATCAAGCTGAAATCCATATTGGTTAGATTCGTAAATGATTCTGTCTTATAACCATCTAATGTTAATTCATTAAACGCATAATAATTATAGCCCAATTGAAGACCTAACAATGCCACAAAAAGCGGGACAACCTTAAGTAAATTAACAATTCCTTTCTTCGTAAAAGCCTCTTTATACAATCGAAAGTAAAACAGAAAGAAGACCAATGGAAAAATTAAAAAGACCACATTAACGGGTCTAATAAAAAACGCAAGAACAAAGGCTGTACCCATCCAAAAAAGATAGTTATGATTCTTAGTTTTATATAAGGCTACCGCTGCATAAACGATAGCTGAAAAAAGTGCAAAAGAATAAGCGTGTGACATACCAGAATCTCTGGTGCTGTAATACAGCATATTACTGCAAAAAAACAACGAAGCCAATGCGATAGTCGTCTTCCATTTTGAATATCCCAACCAATAAACAAAGGCAATGTAAAGAAGTAAAAATCCTAGACTTACGTAAAAAGCAGTACTAATGTCGAGTGCAAAATGTTGCACATTGGTATATCCTAACAGGTGTCTTTCAGCTTTAAATTTATCGATAATCATACCCCCAACAAAAAACGGAGTGTGCATCACTGCAACTCCAATAGGATATTTTGTTATAATCTTATCCCCTTCAATGGTGAAACCCATTCCAGTCATGGAATCTATACCTTCTGGCATTCTATCTCCATCGAAATTATAATAAAAAAGAGCGGGTAAAAAGACATGGTAACCAGCTTTATCTGAAAATATTTCAGCTTGATAATGAAATCGAGATACGGGTTGATGTCGTTGATAAGAAATACCTAGAATAATGATAAAGATCAACGAAAAAATATAGAATCTAGAGCTCTTCTTCATTATGATGGATCAAAGATATAAAATTGAAGTTAGGAGTTGAGTTGTTGCGATAAAAGTAGAAAATGAGAGATAAAAAAAGCTACCAGCAAATGCTAGAGGCTTAAATATAGTGGCGGCGATTCACCTGGGCGAACAGGCCTACTTTCCCATTCGCCGCGGCGAACAAGTATCATCGGCTAATTTTCAGGCATAAAAAAAGCCTCCAGCAAATGCTAGAGGCTTAAATATAGTGGCGGCGATTCACCTGGGCGAACAGG
>CBDUEX010000032.1:0-9389 GCA_965366305.1 uncultured Bacteroidia bacterium
ACTATTTCCCCAAATCCATTGGTTTGTAAGGTGATAAATGACCTTGAATAGTTGCGATAAACCACACTTAAATCAACATTTCTGCTGAGGCTAAATAACGCCCCGTGCACATGAGCAAAAGAATTATTAAATGAGCTTACACTTGATTCGCCGAACAAATTGAAATTTTTTAGTACAAAATCGTAGTAAACACCTCCTTTTTGGTATTGGTCTCCTGAAAAGTTAAACTGGCTATAGGGTGCACTGCTTCTAATCAATGGAAACTCCATTTTCCGCAAATAAGCTATTGAACCTATTTTCCCAAATTTTGATTTGTACTCAATAAATAATCCGGTTTGAAAATCTTTTTGTATTCGTTTATCTACTATTTCCGACTGGGTTCGATGCAGGCCACCGTCTTCTTGAATGCTGGTGATATAATCAGGCTCTGTGTCTGTAGAATCATTTTCAAAGACGGCATTGCCATCTACTTTTTTTGCAGAAGCAAATATTCCAACGTCAACTTTATTAAAACTCAATGCTAATGCACCACCTCTCAAATAGGCATTTTCTCTCAACGACCGATATGCTCCAAAGCCTGCAAAGTTTCTTTTGGCATTGGTTACTATGCTCGATTTACCAAATGCCAGTCCCGTACTTAAGGTTAATCCTTGTCCAAAATTAGCTTGAAAATCGCCGAGATTTAAGGATTTAATTTTGCCTATGTCCTTCATAGAAAAGTAGAATGAATAGTAGTCATAACCATTGGGATTTGAATTTTGAAAGAATTCTTCTCCAGCATCCTTCTCTGCATTAAATCCAAATCCCAAGTGTCGCTCATAATCAAAACGATAGCGTAAGTTGTTGTATATAGGCGATCCTTGGTAATAATTCACATCAGAATTATCTAACAGGGTATCTCGAATCTTAAATCCTCGATTTTTAGGTGAAGTTGTTTCAAAAAGCGTCATTATTTGATGTTCTCCGTTTTGCCAAATGTCTTTGGGAGTAAATGAAACATCCAAAGCATTAACACGAACAAAAAGACTTAAATCTTTAATTTCTTGAGTGGTAAAGTTGTCCAAGACTTGCAGTTCATAAATCGAAATGAAATCTCCGAAATCTTTCCGATGTTGAATAATTTCTAATGCTTGAAATTCTGTTAAAAATGGGGCTTGAAAAAGGTCAGATGCATCTGCGGAATTGATGTTAAATGGACGATCGATGTAATACAATAAGTCACTGGCAAATTGCTGAATGTCTACTTCGTCTGTTGTGTTTTCAATGTAACGCTCTATATAATCATTTACCAACTCATTGTCGGTTTGTGCTAGTAAGCCAACACTGAAAAATGTAATGTATCCTACCAGTAAAATCCTAAAAGGCATAGCGAATATTTAAAGAGGGAGAAATGCCTAATATATTGTGGTACGCTGTTCCCACATCAAAACTGAATTGATTTTTAATGTAGCCTACCCCTAATGCTAATTCTTGGTGAGAATTAAATCCACCTCTAATCTTAAATTGCTTTTGTTCAATTTCTAAACCACCATGAAACGAAAGATTTTGAGAAGTACTTTGAACAAGATCAGAATACAAAGTGACATTCTTAGAAAGCGAATAATCAATACCAAGTCTATACAACGCATCTAATTTTTCTAGTGGAATTTTACTAATTTCACTTCTGTTGGGATTAAATGCTTGAAACCCAAAATTCAGTTTATCATTTACTTGATAGTATACTCCAAGATTAAATGAGAAAGCATCGCCTTTCTTATAATATGCATTGGTGGAAGAATGTAGGTGATAGTTTATAGAAATTCCAACAGAGAGTTCATCCATTAGTTTTTTAGCCAAAGCCAATTGGTATTTTTGAATAGAGAGATTGGCTAATGGGGAATTGTGGTATGCTATACCCAAAACAGTTGTTCCAAGCGTTGTATTTCCACATATACTGAATTGCGAGTATTCCGAAAGTCCAAATCTATTTTGGCCGTTAAAAGCAATTTCATTTTCATTAAATGCAAGAATTCCAACGTTATTTTCGATGGCAAAAGCGTTTCTGTAAGTGGCCGAAGCTCCGCCTAATGCTAATGAACTAGCATTATTTACTGGAGGTTGAATTGCCAGTAATTCGAATACAAGGATGGAGTAAGAAAAGAGTATAGCTAGTCGAAGCACACTACAATTATAAGAACTAGAGCTTATAATTTTTGCTTTAAAGTAGTTAAGAATTCTTTTATTGTTTCAAGTTTTTCAATTACTTCCAAGTCTGAATTAACACTGCGTTTATCATTTTTGATGCGATCTTTTGCCCCTTGCAAGGTGAAACCTTTTTCTTTTACCAACAAGTAAATCCTGCCAATTTCCTTGATGTCTTTTTCAGTATAAAAACGGGTGCCTTTGGCATTACGCTTAGGTTTAATGGTAGAAAATTCACTTTCCCAATAACGAAGTAGGGACGGTGCAACATTAAAATGATTTGAAACCTCCGATATACTATGATATAGCTTCCCGGGTGTAAGACTCATTAATCGAACGATTGATTTGGGTGTGAAGAAAGTTTAAGAATTTCTTCGTATTGCTCGCTAGTTAAGTCGTTGTAGAAATATCCTACTGGATTAACTTGAGTGCCATTTTTAGCAACTTCATAATGCAAGTGAGGAGCAGTAGACTTACCAGTGCTTCCAACTAAACCAATTAGCTGACCTCTAGTAACTTTCTGACCTTTCTTTACGTTTGTGCGGCTCATATGACCGTACAATGTGGTGTAACCATATCCGTGATTAATTACGATATGCGTTCCATAACCCCAACGTGCTCGCTCCACTTTTTGAACTACACCATCGCCTGTAGCATAAATTTTGGTCCCTTTTGGAGCAGAAAAATCAATGCCTTTGTGCATTTTTCGAGTTCTGTAGATAGGATCTATTCTGTATCCAAATCCAGATGCAATTCTACGAAGTGTTTTGTTTGGTATGGGTTGAATAGCTGGAATGCAAGCAAGCATTTTACTTTTATTCTTTGCTAATTTTATAAGATGATCAAACGATTTTTGCTGAACACTGTATTGTGCTCCCATATTGTCCAATTTCTCGTGAAGTTCTGTTAACTCTTTCCCATTCGACAATGTTTTTAATGATGTGTATTTGTCTACACCACCAGTACCTGCTTCACGGATATCATCATTGATTGGTTCTACACCAAAAATTTCACGATATACATTATCATCCATTTCAGCTAATTCATTTAGCTGTGTTTGCATGGTTAATGTTTTCTTTTCTAATATTTTAAGTTGAGTTTGGTAGTCGGCAATTTCATTTTTTAATTGATCAGCACTTTCGCCATCAATTGCATACATAACGCTCGCAACACCAATAATAACGGCAAGAGAAACGAAGGCAAGCACCTTGCTTACTACTGCCCAATAGTTCGTACTGACTCTCTCATATTCAAGAGTTTCAGTATTAAATCTAAATTTTGTTTTACTCATTGTATTTTTGTGCCCTTAAAATCCGTGCGAAGATAATTTTTTTTAGGCGAATTTTAAAGAACTATTAGACAAAAGAATGACAGCAACCGAAGTACGTAGCAAATTTCTCGACTATTTTCAGAAAAATGGGCACAAAATTGTGGATTCAGCTCCCATCGTTGTTAAAGACGATCCAACATTAATGTTCACAAATGCTGGGATGAACCAATTTAAAGATTATTTCTTAGGAAATAAAGCAGCCACTGATGTGCGTGTTGCAGATACTCAAAAATGTTTGAGAGTTAGCGGTAAACACAATGATTTAGAGGAAGTTGGTGTTGATACCTACCATCATACGATGTTCGAAATGTTGGGTAACTGGAGCTTTGGAGACTACTTTAAAGAAGATGCTATAAAATGGGCTTGGGAACTCTTAACTGAGGTGTACAAATTGCCTAAAGAAAGACTGTACATTACCGTATTTGAAGGCGACAAAGAAGACCAATTGGAGGCGGATAATGAAGCTGCTAAAATTTGGGAAAAATACATCCCTAAAGACCGAATTCTTTATTGCGATAAAAAGGATAATTTTTGGGAAATGGGAGACTCAGGACCATGTGGTCCTTGCTCCGAAATTCATATGGATTTACGCCCACAATCTGAGATAGATAAACTACCCGGGAAACCACTTGTGAACCAAGACCATGATCAAGTAATTGAACTTTGGAATTTAGTATTTATTCAATACAATAGAAAAGCGGATAAAAGCTTAGAAAACTTACCTCAAAAGCATGTAGATACAGGAATGGGGTTGGAACGTGTTGTTCGTGCAATCACTTTAAAATCAAGCAACTACGATACGGATTTGTTCATGGATACGATCGGTGAACTTGAAAAAATTAGTGGTAAAACATATGGTGACAATAAGGAAACGGACATTGCCTTCCGTGTAATTGCAGACCACTTACGAGCGGTAAGTTTTTGTATTGCAGACGGACAATTACCAGACAATGGAGGAGCAGGATATGTGATCAGAAGAATACTAAGAAGAGCAGTTCGCTATGGATATAGTTTCTTGAACATTCCTAGACCGTTTATGTTCAATTTAGTCAAATCCTTAGCATTAAAGTTTAAAGATGTTTTTCCAGATTTGTATAATCAATGGGAATTTGTTGCTAATGTTATTGCAAATGAAGAAAGGTCTTTTTTGAACACTTTAGACAATGGCATATTTGTTTTTAAGTCAGAGGTAAATAAGAATTTCATCCCACTACTCTCCAAATATTTTGACAAGAATAATGTAGAGAATAGAGTTGTAGAGGAAAATAGTGTGCTTAAAACTCCTTTCTTATATCTACCAGGTATTGATAGAGGTTTGGAGCCTTCACTTATTAGATTCGATTCGAAGAATTACATTTTTGGTGGAGGAAATGCATATGTTGTTGAAAATAATGAACCCAGAGAGATTTATACACAAAGAATCATTTTGTCATTAAAGGAGTTAGTAGGAAAAAATATAGTTAAAGATTTAAAACTTGGTGAAGGTGAACCTTTTACACATGATTTAAAAATAACTGGGGATTTTGCTTTTGAACTGTATGATAGATTTGGATTTCCTATTGATTTAACTCAATTGTTGGCAAAAGAAGAAGGACTAGAAGTAGACTTTGAAGGTTTTCAAGCTGAGCTGCAAAAACAGAAGGATAGAAGTAGAGCAGATGCACAAAAAGAATCGGGAGATTGGGTAATTGTAAAGGAGGATGAAAAAGAAGAATTTGTTGGGTATGATTACCAGGAAACGGAAGTTAAAATTACCCGCTATCGCGAAGTTGAAGCAAAAGGAAAAAAAATGTACCATTTGGTATTTAACCTCACACCTTTTTATGCAGAAAGTGGGGGTCAAGTAGGCGATAAAGGAGTGATTATCGGGAAAGATAATACCGAGAAAGTAGGCATCATTGATACCCAAAAAGAAAATCAATTGATTCTACAAATTTCAGACAAGCTCCCTCAAGATGTTAATCAGTCGTTTGTAGCCAAAGTGAACACCGAAAAACGATTCGATACTACCAATAATCACAGTGCAACTCATTTGCTTCATGCAGCATTAAAAGAGGTTTTAGGCAATCACGTAAATCAAAAAGGTTCGCTGGTAAATGAGAAACATCTTCGATTTGATTTTTCTCACTTTCAGAAAGTGGAAAAGGAAGAATTGGCATTAATAGAACAAAAAGTTAATGCAAAAATTAGAGAGGCAATTGCCTTAGAAGAAGCTCGAAATGTACCCTTCGACGAAGCGGTGAAATCAGGAGCCAATGCATTGTTTGGGGAGAAATATGGCGATGTTGTTCGCGTAATAACCTTTGATAAGAATTTTTCGATTGAATTGTGTGGAGGAACTCATGTTCCAAACACTGCTCAAATTGGAAACTTTAAGATAATAAGCGAGTCTGCAGTTGCAGCTGGGGTACGCCGTATTGAAGCAATTACAGGAGCAAAAGCGGATGAATTTGTTCAGTCCAAAATTGATATGATTTCTGAAATTGGAAATACCTTGGGCTCCCCTCAAGATATCATGAAAGCCATTCAATCATTACAGAAGGAGAATGGTGAATTAAGGGCCAGGGTTGAGGCGTTTGAAGCAGATCAATTGGGGAATCTAAAAGCAGAACTGAAAAATTCTGTTGAGGCTATAAATGGTGCCAATGTTATAATTTCAATGGTTGAAGTGGCTAACGCAGCACACGTAAAAGATCTTTGTTTTAAGTTAAAAGAAGAAGTAGATAACTTATTTTGCGTTTTGCTAGCCAACATTGATGGTAAACCAAGCATTAGTATTATGATAAGCGATGCTCTTATAAAAGAAAAAGGTTGGAATGCAGGTCAGTTAATTCGAGAATGGGCCAAACATGTAAAAGGCGGAGGTGGAGGACAATCATTCTTTGCACAAGCTGGGGGTGCTGATGTTTCTGGACTACCAAAAGTTTTAGAAGTAGCAAATGAATTAGTAAAAGGATAGAAGATGTTAAAAAACGACAAATATGAAGTTGTAATTGGGCTCGAAATTCATGCTCAATTAAAAACAAAATCAAAAGCTTTTTGTGGAGATGAAGTATCTTATGGTGATGCTCCAAATACTATGATTAGTGCTATTAGCTTAGGCCATCCTGGCACGTTACCAGTGCATAATAAAGAAGCAGTTAACATGGCAATCATGCTGGGCTTAGCGTGTAATTCTGACATTACCGAATACAATAAATACTCTCGTAAGAATTACTTCTACGCCGATTTACCTAAAGGCTATCAAATTACACAATTTGATAATCCAATATGTGAGAATGGTGAAATAGAAATAACATTACCAGACGGCTCTCATAAAACCATTCATCTTACTCGAATTCATATGGAGGAAGATACGGGTAAAAGTTTGCACGATTTAGATATTGAAAATACTCTAATGGATTATAACAGAGCAGGAACTCCTTTGGTAGAAATGGTAACGGAACCGGATTTGCGAAGCGGTGATGATGCTTATGCTTTTTTAATGGAAGTTAGAAGGTTGGTGCGTTATTTAGATGTATGTGATGGCAATATGGAAGAAGGAAGCTTGCGTTGCGATGCTAATATTTCTATTCGTCCTCTAGGACAAAAAGAATTTGGCACCAAGGTAGAGGTGAAGAACATGAACTCCATGAGCAATGTAAAAAGGGCGATTGAGCATGAGTTTGAAAGACAATGCAAAATGGCAGATAATGGTGAAGAAATATTGTCGGACACTAGAAGTTTTGATGCCGTTAAGGGCACCACATTCAGCATGCGAAGCAAGGAGATGGTAAATGATTATCGGTTTTTCCCGGAGCCAGATTTGCCGCCATTAATTGTAAAAAGTGATTGGATAGCGTCTGTTAGAAGTAAGATGCCTGCTCTTCCGAAAGAATTGTACCAACGGTTTACCGGTGAACTTCAGTTGAGTGGATATGATGCAGGAATTCTAACCGAGAACAAAGAAATTGCAGATTTCTTTATTCAAGTTTGTGATAAAACTAGCAATTATAAGGCAGCTGCAAACTGGACAATGGGTGCTGTAAAAGGGTGGATTAATAGCAATGCAAGTCACATTGAAAATTTCCCGCTTTCTGCTGCAACTATTGCGGATATCATAGCGTCTATAGATAAAGGAACCATTAATTTTAGTGTGGCAGAGCAAAAATTATTTCCAGCATTAATCGAAACACCTACAAAGTCGGTTTCACAACTGATTGGAGAATTGAATTTGGCACAAACAGGAGATGATGATACGCTGCAACAATTAGTGGATGAAGTTTTGGCAGCTTTTCCTGATAAAGTGGCCGAATACAAAGCAGGTAAAACAGGATTATTGGGAATGTTTATGGGGCAGATAATGAAGAAGTCTGGAGGAAAAGCAGACCCTAAAAAAACAAACCAACTGTTGGCAAAAGCGTTAAGTTAAATATTGGTATAGCATTTGCTTTACTAAAGTGAATATAAAAAATATGAAATTACAAAATAGAGCAGCAACACTAACATTGAGTTTACTATTTGCAATGGTATCTAGTGTTAATGCGACAAATCATATAGCAGAGGCGAAAGGGTTTACAATTTCAGCGAATTCAAATCTTGAAGAAAATACACTTGTTATTTTAAGTAAAGTGACTGATGCAGCGTTGGATATACAAGACAGTGCTTATGTAAATAGCCTTGGTGAATTTGAATTTATTGGTGAAGAAGGAGAACAAAGTATTTTATACTATCTAACTTTTGGTACGCCTCAACCTCCTGGAGTTCCAGTTATTTTAGAACGAGGAGCAAAGGTGAAGATGATGATTACCAAAAATCAAGTATTTGATGTAAGTATGACAGGAGGGAAGTACAATGTATCGATGCAGAAACTGCATGTAATATACACTTCGTTTGATAAAGAAATGCTTGCGTTCAACGAAGAAGTGGCACAACTTGATCCTGAAGCAGTAACAGAAGATGTTCGTGCAAATACTGCTCAACGCTATTCGGATTTAATTGCATCTCGAACAGCTAAAATAGAAAATTTTGTAGCCACTGAGCCTGCATCGCCAGCAACTTATTTCGCAGTAAAATACTTATTTCAAAAACCGGTACCTAAATTAATATTAGTTGGGGCTGAGAAAATGGAGAAAGAACTTCCAAAGTCTAGTTATACTACTAGCCTGGTTCAAATGTCGAAAAGCTTAGGCCCTTTGGTTGAAGGTGCTTTAGCTCCAGAAATAGAATTGCAAACTCCAGAAGGAGAATTGCTTGCTTTATCTTCTTTAAGAGGGAAAGTGGTACTTATCGACTTTTGGGCGAGTTGGTGTGGTCCTTGTAGAAAGGAAAATCCACATGTAAAAGCGATCTACGAAAAGTATAAAGATAAAGGCTTTGAGATTTACGGGGTGTCGTTTGACAATAACAGAAATCAATGGCTAGGAGCAATTCGCAAGGATGGTTTAACATGGAAGCATGTAAGTGATCTAAAAGGATGGAATTCTGCTGCAAAAGCACCTTATCAAGTTAATTCTATTCCTCAAACATTCCTATTGGATAAAGAAGGTAGAATTATTAAATCAGGATTACGCAGTAATCAACTTGAGCCTTTGTTAGAACAATTGCTTAATTAATAGTTGAATTTATGCGACTTCAATTCGCTTTATTACTTGGCGTACTTTTATTCTTAGGTGCGTGCTCTAATTCATCTGAGAACCATGAAGTTGTAGAAGAAAGTCAAAACGCCATCTGGCAATCGGGTAAATTCTATTATACCGATTCTTTATTTGGAAATTTTTTAATCAAACGTCAAGATACTATTCAGCTAGAATATCTTAAAATGCATCAATTGGAGGTGCAGTTTAAAATGGATTGGTTAAATGATAGTATGTACACGCTTGCCTTTGATCAGGTGAAT
>CBDUEX010000033.1:0-9143 GCA_965366305.1 uncultured Bacteroidia bacterium
GAATATTGCTCGTGAAGCTCGACAAATGCATGGAGGAATGGGCATTACTGGCGAATATCCTTTAATGCGACACATGATGAATCTTGAATCTGTGGTCACCTATGAAGGAACACACGATATACACTTACTTATACTTGGAATGGAAATTACCGGAGAAAATGCATTTACATAAAATACTACTCTCAATCATTGTCTTACTGGCAGCATGTAAATCGACAAGTTCTTTACCTAAAAACTACGATTACACTCCTGTACTATTGCATCTTTCAAGTGTAAAGCAAGCAGATAGCATAGGATTTAATCTCGTAAAAGAGCTTCCACAATTATTATATCCTAAACTGCTTACGGGTGATTTGCCTTTGTGGGAGAACAGCAATAAAGAAGTTCAAATAACAAAAAACAGTTTTGCTGAAAAAGAGAAACAAGCCATTTCTCCTTTTGTAGGCAGCAACGATTTGTTCATTCACGAAGTTTGGAAAATCTTTAAAAGCAATTTCGAATTTGGTGTGCTTGGCTTTTCTTTCGCTGGGAAAACAAAGTTTGGTGAAAAAATCAATTATGGATTCATAGATGCTGCAGATATTATTAACCTCTTAAAAACCACAAACATTCCGTGTAACGCAAATGGGTCTTCTACCCTATCCTTCTGGAACGCACTTCAGAGCAAGCAATTTCACTTTAATGTGGTTCAATTTGGTAAAGAAGATTTTAAAACCAACCGTACTCTTGCATTTGAACTTCGAGATCAGGCCATCAAAAGTGATAAGATTTATCGTGAGTTTTATAAAATAGAATTAGACAAAGAAATCGAATACAAAATACTTCATCCGAATATAAATTCAAATGAGGAAAATGCGAATCTGTATTTCACAGTTCAAAAATTAGTGAATTCAAATAAGCAAACGATTCTAAATGCAGGTGGTGATGAATACTTTACGCATTTAATGTTTGTGCCGTGGAAGATTGAAAACATCATTGTAAAGGAGCGTTGGACCAAATACAACAACATTCCGTTTCAAGAATTACTTACAGTTCAGCTGTTTATTGATAAACATTCGATTACACTTAATAAAAGACAATTGGAAGAATTGAATTTAAAGATGAATCTACAAGGCATTGAAGAATACCTCAGTGAAAAATCGTTTAGCTTTATCTTACAACGTATTAATAGTCAAGAAATAGCACCGCAAGAAGCGGATAAATATTACAAAGCATTACGCAATAACAATTGGAATAAGATTAAATCTTAATATGGATAAAATTAAGTTTGGAACAGATGGCTGGAGGGCCATTATCGCAAAAGAATATACAACAGCTAACGTTGCACGAGTTGCTTATGCAACGGCCAAATGGATAAAAGCTAAAACAGATAATCACAGCGTAGTTATCGGCTACGACTGCAGGTTTGGAGGAGAATTATTTACAGAAACAGCTATATCTGTCTTTATAAAAGAAGGTATTAAGGTATACACTACCAATAGTTTTGTAAGTACTCCAATGGTTTCACTTTCTACATTGATTCACAAAGCATTTGCTGGGATAGTGATTACAGCAAGTCATAATCCTCCTTCGTACAACGGGTATAAAATCAAGGCACATTACGGCGGCCCTGCAATACAAGCGGAAATAGATGCTGTTGAAGCTGAAATACCTGAAAGCTACGCCATTGATATTATTCCATTTAAAAAATTAATTGAGAATAATGCTATTACACTTATAGACATGGAGCAAGAATACTTGGATCATGTACATCAAAATTTTGACATTGATAGCATTAAGAAAAGTGGAATGAAATTGGGTTATGATGCTATGTATGGAGCAGGACAAAATGTAATTCGAAGATTGCTTCCTGACGCCTTTTTAATGCATGCAGAAGATAATCCAAGTTTTATGGGACAAGCTCCAGAACCAATTGCCCGAAACCTTCAACCTTTTGCTCAAGAAATTAAAAAACAAGGCTTGGCATCTGGTTTAGCTACCGATGGCGATGCAGATAGAATAGGATTGTTTGATGAACATGGAAATTTTGTTGATTCTCATCACATTATCTTACTTCTAATTCGTTATTTAGTTGAATTTAAAGGAGTAAAAGGCAACGTGTATACGAGCTTTAGCTGTACTTCTAAAATCAAAAATTTGTGTGACCACTATGGCATCGAACATCATGTTACCAAAATCGGGTTTAAGTATATCTGCAAAGAAATGATTGAGAACGACAGCCTGTTAGGTGGTGAAGAAAGTGGAGGAATTGCAGTAAGCACTCATATTCCTGAAAGAGATGGTATTTGGATGGGATTAATACTTTGGGAATATATGGCAAAAACAGGAAAGCTGTTAAGCGAACTTATTCAAGAAGTATATGCTATTACTGGTTCATTTGCTATGGACCGATATGATTTGCATGTTCCCGAGGAGCAGAAATGGGCCATCATCGAGAAATGTAAAAACGCAGCTTATGCTAGCTTTGGCAGTTACACTATCACTGGAAACGAAACCATTGATGGTTATAAATTTTTATTAGAAAACGACACTTGGGTAATGATTCGTCCGAGTGGAACAGAGCCGCTATTAAGAGTATATGCCCAAGCCGCAAACCCAACAGATGTGATTGCAATATTAGATGCAACTAAGAGCACCATATTGGCGTAAAATAGCACTGGCCCTATGCATGTTTGCAATAGGTAGTGCCTTTGCTCAAGATACTTCTGACTCTATAAACTATCCTCTTCGTAAAAAACTTGTTGTGGGAGGCAATGCCCTTGCCTATTCTGCAACTATGGTAGGCTTATACCAATTGTGGTATAAAGATTATCCTTTGGGCAAGTTTCACTTCTTCAATGACAATAAAGAGTGGAACCAAATGGATAAAGTAGGTCATGCTTTTTCGTGTTATTACGAAGGTGTAGTTGGCATTAAAATGATGGAATATGCAGGCTTTACGCACAGGCAAGCTTCAATTTATGGCGGAGCTTATGGCTTTTTCATTCAAAGCGGTGTTGAAATTTTTGATGGATTTTCGAAAGGTTGGGGTGCAAGTGTTGGTGATGTAGCTGCAAACACATTTGGAGCTGGTTTAGCCATCTCACAAAGTTTATTGTGGAAAGAGCAACGCATCTGGATGAAATACGGATATACACCCTCTAATTATGCCTCATTACGTCCTAATGTGTTAGGGAGCAACTTGCCAGAGCGTATGCTCAAAGACTACAATGCTCAAACGTATTGGTTAAGTGCAAATGTAAATTCATTTACTCCCGACTCTAAATGGCCCAACTGGCTAAACCTTGCCATCGGTTATGGGGCAGATGGAATGGTTGGTGGACACGATAATATTTTTGAACGAGAAGGAATTCTTTATGATTATAGTTCTATAAAACGAAGTAGACAATTTTACCTCTCTCCCGATATTGATCTTACAAAAATTAAAACCAATAAGAAGTTTCTTAGAACGCTGCTGATAATGGCTAATTCACTTAAAGTGCCACTGCCAACTTTAGAATATCATACTGAAGATGGCTTTAAAGGACATTGGATTAAATTTTAAATCTTTATTTTTCAGCCATGGAAATGGCAAAATCGGTTGAGGAGTATATCGAATCCTCTTCATGGAAAAAAGAACTCACTTTTTTACGAGAAATTATACTTAGCACTGGTTTAACAGAAGATTTAAAATGGGGAATTCCAGCTTACATCTATAAAGGCAAGAACCTAATGGGTATTGCTGCCTTCAAAAACTACGTAGGCATTTGGTTTCATCAAGGTGTTTTTCTAAAAGATGATGCAAAAGTTTTAATGAATGCTCAAGAAGGAAAAACAAAAGCTATGAGACAATGGCGGTTTAACAGCATAGATGAAATAGATCCTGATTTAGTGAAAGCTTATGTATTTGAAGCTATTGAGAATCACAGAGCGGGACTCGAAATTAAACCGGTAAGAAGTAAAACATATGAAATGTCACCTTATCTAGAAGATTTCTTAAATAATAACGCAGAAGTTAAACAGGCTTTCTTTGAATTAACCTTTGGAAAACAAAAAGAATACTCACTTTATGTTTTAGAAGCCAAACAAGAATCAACCAAGCAAAATCGACTTAAAAAGATAATTCCGATGATCATAAATGGTGCAGGATTGCACGATAAGTATAAATAATATAGCTGTTGGTGCAACCTTTTCGCTTCCTAGCACACTAATTAATAGGGATTATTAATTATAAGGAATGAAATTTATTATAGATCAATTACAAAACTACGCTTCACTTTCACCTCACACTGTTCAATTGATTGAAAAACAAATCACTCAAAAAATACTTAAAAAAGGGACTGTGATAAGGTCCAGCGATGATCAACCCAAGCAAATGTATTTCATTCAAGAAGGCTTGGTAAAACTCAAGCTCTCTAAAAGAAGAATAACAAGAACTCACTTTGTGAATGCTTCAAACACCAGTTTTATTCACTTTGGCATCTTCCATCACTCAAATGAGATTAAGCTGGAACTTAAGGCTTTAGAGGAGTTGGTGGTTTATAGCATACCTTATTCATTCTTTGAAATACTTTCATACGAAAACAAGGAGTTTAATAAGCTCTATACACGAATGGTATGTTTAGATGAATTTATCTATTCGCATGAATATTCTGCTTACAAAAATGTTAACTTAAAAGATAGTGAAAATCGCAATACTTTCTTTAGAACTTTGCAGAAAGTTGCTGCAGTATTCCTATAAATGGAATAATTATATGTTAACCATTTATTCATAACACTTCACCACATTCTTTTTCTTTTTTTTGAAGTATAGCTAACTTTGTGGTTATAAAATTAATAAAACCATGAAAAATCACTACCCTAAAATTTTTTTATTACTACTCACCATTTTCACCACTTCCATTCTACAAGCAGCTCCTTTTATCGGAACTTATGTAGTTGGATTAGGTGAAACTTACACTTCTCTAAATAGCATATTATCTGCCATGGCTACAGAAGGAACCTCAGGACATTGTACCATTAAAATTAAAAATGGCACCTATATTGAGAATGTATACGGAGCTAACATTTCAACACTTGCAGAAACAGCAACCTTAACCATTGAATCTAATTCTGGAAATGCTACAGATGTTATTTTACGATCTTCAACTTCATACGCAGTGTATTTGTACAATTTGAAACATGTAAAATTTCAAAATCTTTCTATTATTCAAGCTGTAACTAATCGATGTGTTTATTTATACAATGCAGAGAATATTACGTTTAATAATTGCATTATTACTGGTACCACATCAACATCCTCAACTAGCAGCTATGCTACCATATACTTGACAAGTAAATGTGACAACTTTAAGATGGATAAATGTACCATTAGCGAAGGATCATATGGAATGTACTCTACTTCTACTATGAAAAACATGTTGATTGAAAATACCTCGTTTGATGCCCATTACTACGGTGCACAAATCTATTATGTTAACAATTTGATTTTCAGAAATAATACCATGAGCAACATCAATAGTTATGGTCTTTACTTGTATCAAATTACTGATTTAGATATAAACAATAATAATATCAGTGCCAACAGTTATAACTATGTACAAAATTGCAAAACTACAACATCTGGAAGGGCTGTGTTCTATAACAACATATTTTATAGTTCTGGCAGCTATGGAATGA
The DNA here is from genome assembly GCA_965366305.1 of uncultured Bacteroidia bacterium. Lineage (GTDB taxonomy): Bacteria > Bacteroidota > Bacteroidia > NS11-12g > UBA9320 > UBA9320. Next base: position 5,659 of record CBDUEX010000033.1, read on the forward strand.
GGCTTTCAAGCACAAATACTAATTTAGAATTTTATCACAATACATTCCTATCGAATGGCAGCTATGGATTTTACATTTCTAGTACCACTATCGATATGAAGTTTAAAAACAATCTAGTGGCTTCCAATAATTGTACCTATGCTATGCGTATAAATTCAGGAAATACACAAAATGCCGAAATTGATTACAATGCTTATTCAAATTCATCACCTAATTGTAATCCATTTTACAATGGAAACTCAATAAACTTTGAAGAGTGGAAGGCACAAACTGGTTATGACATGAATTCAGTTTATGGACAAGCAAATTTTGTAAGCTTTCCAACGAATCCAAAACCGCAAAATGGTTTGTTTGTCAATGTTTGTAATCCTATTTCAGGGATCACAAAAGACATTAATGGTGTAAATAGAGACAACACCAACCCAGATCCGGGAGCACTAGAATTCAACTCCATTTATAGTAATGATATGGCATTATTGTCATTAAATTCACTCTTAGCACCAAATTGCTCAAGTTCAGATGACATCATTGTTAATGTTAAGAATATTGGATTAAATGCTGTTGCATCATTTAAATTAGAATACAAGGTAAATGGAAATCTAATTGGAACTTATAATCACAGTACTTCGATCCCAGCTTATGGAAGTGAGGTACTTACCATTGGATCTTATGCATTTGATGGAGATGACGATAGCTTAGAACTTGCAATCACAGATGTGAATGGTGGTGCTGATGCAGATCTATCGAACAATGCTTTACCACTGTTTAGAATATATGACGCACTTACAGGAACCGTTACTATCGGTGAAAACGATACACTAAAAGGAATTAAGTCGCTTTTCGATCAGATTTCAAACGGTGGTATATGTGGAGAGGTACATATCAAAATTAGAGACGGAAATTATGAAGGATACGAAGATGTTTATTTAGCCAATGTAAGAACCTCAAGTGAAGACGATCGCTTGTTTATTGAAAGTGAGTCTGGAAATGCAGAAGATGTAGTTCTTAGAACCCGGTCAAATTGGAACAATGGGGTACTGGATTTTGAGGATGTCAATAACATAACAGTGCAAAATTTAACTTTGGACGCAAATTTCAATACTTGTAATCCTGGAATTAATTTTGAAGGTACTTGCTCTAACATTGAGCTTCGTAACCTGATAGTACTTGGAGACTCTTCTCATTGCGGCGACATATTTCAATTTGATAATGGCATACAAAATTTAATTATTGACAATTGCTATACCACCAATGGATCAGAAGTGGTCGATCTCTATTTAAATGAAGGAAGTCCTTACATCTTCGAGTTTACAAATAACACGATCATGAATTTTGAAGATGATTTCATGTATGTAGAAGGCTATAAAAATGTACTAATCCACAATAACCGAATTGAAAGTAATCAACCAGGAAATGAAGGAATCTATTTATACGAAAATGGTCAACTAACCGTAACCAATAATATTATGATTTTAGATAGTTGTGATAATTCTGGATTTGACATTGAGTATCATTACGGAAGCAAACCAAGTATAGTTGCCAATAATTATTTAAATATTACCGGAGGAGATGCATGGACGGCTGTTTACTTATACGAAAACCCTGCTCTACACTTTACTAATAATACAATTGTATCAAATGTTGATTTTGATAACAATAGTAATTATGGAAGTATTTATATTGAAGACTATCCATTGGCTTCTTTCACTAACAATATAGTGGTTAATAATAACGATGATATCCCAGTTATCTATGTATATGAATTCCCAACTTTTGTTATGGACAACAATAATTATATTGGAGCTGGAACAATTGTTTACTATGATTGGAACGAAGACCTTTATCTTGATTTAGCAGAATGGCAAGCAGAAACTGGTAAGGATTTAGCTTCTATGAGTGTTGATCCAATGTTCCATGGAGCAATGGACTTTCACGTATGTAATCCTGCTTTAGATGGAGCTGGTAGAAGTGTTGGATTTTTACCTGCTGATATTGATGGAGATACGCGTTTTGAAGGTTCAACAGATATTGGAGCAGATGAATTCTCACCTGCTGGTACAGGAGACTTTATGGTAAGTGAAGGTGTTTCATTATGTAATGGAGCTGCAGAACTTATTGCTTCTCCAGGAGCTAATTCATATTCATGGAGCACAGGTGCAACTAGCCAAAAAATTAATGTAACAGAACCAGGCACTTATACAGTAAGTGTTGATGGTATCTGTGGAGATAGTGGCATGGATAGTGTACGTGTTTCTGATGATACACTACAAGCTCGATTTGGATATGCATTTACTTATGGACGTAACTTCTCGTTTTATGACAGAAGTCTTGGTTTCCCAAATGCATACCGTTGGGATTTTGGAGATGGTGAATACAGTTCAGAAATGAATCCTTCTCACCTCTACGCTAGCACAGGTTTTTACACTGTAAAACTTACTATCTGGAGTGATTGTGGAATGGAAACAATTAGCGAAGACGTATCGATCTTTAACGTAGGTATCGATGAAGTAGAAAGCAAACTATTGGTTTACCCAAATCCTACTGAAGGATCGGTAACCATTAGAATTGATAGCTACACAGGAAGTTTTGACGCAAGTGTTGTAGATATGACAGGTAAAGAGGTATTGAGCTTATCGAATATTTCTTCTTCAAGTGCAATTGATTTATCACAATTAACTACTGGTTTTTACTTCTTAAAAGTGAAAACTGAAGACAATGTGATTCAAACGAAGGTTTACAAAATGTAATCCTAGTTCTATAAAACTAAAAAGCCCAAGCATATTGCTTGGGCTTTTTTTTGTGCCTTACTCCCCTATTTAGGCTGTGGTAATAGCTAAATTGTAAATTGATCTAAAGCCTCCAATAACTACCAGCATTCGCTCTTCGTTAAAAAATTTCTATCTCAATCTGGATCGAAGCAGAATAGGAAAGTTTCTTTCTTTTTGTGTCAAGTCAAAAAGGGAAAAATATAATTTCGAATGATTCTCTTCGTACTTTTTCCATTCATGAAAAAGTACCAAAAAAAGCTAGACAGAAAGAAGCTCTCTCTTCATATATTTTTAGTTCGATCTAAAATACAGCTTTCTCAATTTCATAAAATTTAAATCTAAAAATTATAAATCTTTTTCTTCTTTTCATACTTTTTTAGAAAAAGTATTGCAAAAATCAAATTCTATAATAGCCCTGCTTTGTCCTTTTGTCGCAATGGCTTTCGTCCTCCACGCCAAGAACAAATCAACCGTCATCGCCGCAGAAGCCTCCCCTAATAGAATTTAGTCCACCCGCAGTATATCAAAGAGATTAATCTTTAAATTGTATATTAATCTAAAGACTCCAAGAGCTACTAGCGTCCGCTCTTCGATAAAAAATTTCTATCGAAATTTCACTCAGACCGACAGCTAGTCACGCAACTTTGTCACGCTGAGTGTTTGCCGATAGGCAATCCCGATAATTATAAGGATTGAAACAGAATACGAAATTTCACT
>CBDUEX010000034.1:0-9107 GCA_965366305.1 uncultured Bacteroidia bacterium
CATCTGTAGTTTGATAAAAGCGAAACTTGATGTATTCATCAGCACTTAAACCAGAAATGTCTCTAAGGTGTTTTTTCCCAATAAATCCTCCAATTGTAGTGTTTGAAGGCAGGCCATTTGCCTCAATAAAATTGGAAGTATAAGATGCCACTAAATTGCTTGCAGTTTGAGCATCAATCCATTGTCCTTTCACAGGATCATCTGCTTCATTTCCACTTTCAACAGCAATTACATTTGCATTGGGTGTCGTTTTAGATTGCAGTTCAGATGCATTGAAGAATAACATACTTAAGAGAAGTCCACAGGTGAGACCTGTGAAAAATTTACGTTTGATTTCATGAGGGTAATTAATTAAGGTTAAATTGTTTGTTCTATCAAATATACTGAATTAATGTTAAGGCTTAGTAATCCTAGTGTTGGCTGAGTCTTGAAGAAAGTATTGTAAACAAAAATGCGACAATATAAATTGCCGCATTTTTAGTCAACGGGGAATTAGTACCTACTCTTTTAGTACCTTAATAGTTGCTTTCCCTTCATCGGAGAGTAATGTTATATTGTAGAACCCAACTTCACCTTCAATTATAAGATGAATAACTGCTGCTGAGTTTTGAGCTGTCTTTGAAATAAGTCTTCCGGCAATGTCTCGTACTTCAATTTTTAGATTGGTGCAGGTTTGATTTAGGTCAATTGTTACGGAACCTTCCGTTGGATTTGGGTAAAGTAAGATGTTAGGACTCATGTTGTTATCGCTCACGCCCACATTTGAGATGGTGAAACAAGTAGATAGCAGCCCACAATTACCCTGCGTAACAATTACAGCATATGAACCATTTTGGGTTGGCGTAAAACTTTTGTTGGTTTCACCTGCTATTGGAGCATTCCCATTGTTACAATCCACCCATTGGTAAGTAGCGTTCGCAGCTGATGCTGTTAAGGTATTGCCAAATCTTGTTACCCCAGTATCTACTGTATTTATCGTTAGATTGATGGTAATAATGCTATCGCAAGAGGCACTACTGGATAACGTATCTTTATACGTTCCACTTTCTGACCATGTATGCTTTAAACTAGGCGATACATATTGAAAACATGCAGCAGCACTTATAGTCTTGAATTTGGTTTTATTTATGGTGAGATTTACCGTTATGATGCTGTCGCAACCGTTGCTGTTTGGCAAGGTGTCAGAATAAGTATTGGATGTTGTCCATGTGTATTTTCCACTTGGTGAGGTGTAACTATCGCAAACAGCTAGATCTAGGGTAGACCGTGTCTCAGGTAAAAATTCTATGAGAACCGTTTGCGTAAATGTTGAATCCAAATTACTACTTGTGTCACGTACATACAATTGAACACTGTATGTATTCTGTGAAGTAAAAGTATGTGTTGGTTCCCATTCACTGCTTGTACTACCATCGCCAAAATTCCATAATACACTGTCAGCATCAACACTCATATTGGTAAACGAAACCACTACAGAATCACAATACTGATCTATTGCATATGTAAAAGCAGCTATTGGCAATGATTCCTTGGTTATACTATCTGTGGTTACTACACTCCATTTCCCTCTCTTATCTTTAAACTGAAAATGGATAGAATAATCCCCTTTCCAAAGCTGTGTCATATCAAATGTTTTTATCAAGTCAAATTGACTAACAGAAGGTGTAATTTCAGAGACTATCATTTTTTCATCCTCTTCATTAAACCAATAGCGATATTCAACTAGTTCATTTGAAATGATATTACTCACTGGTTTTTTGAAGAAAAACTGAGAAATAGGCACGCTCCATCCACCGTTATCGTCTTTAAAACGTATGGATAGGGTATGAAGACCAGTGTTTAACATAGAGACATCTATATTCTTCATCAAATCTAAATGTTGTGTTGATGCAATAGTTTGAGATGTAGCATTAGCATAGTTTTCATCAAACCAATACTCATAGGTAGTTAGTGATTTTGTCGTTGTGCTTCCAGTCTCCGGCTTTTTAAAGAAAAACTGAGATAGAGGTACGCTCCAACCGCCAACATCGTCTTGAAAACGTAGCGATATGGTATGTAAACCTGTAGCTAGGTTAGTGACATTAAGACTATTTATCAGATCAAACGAAGCACTTGGAGAGATGGATGTAGTATTAGCATTTGCAAAATCTCCATCGTACCAAATTTGATACTTAACTATATTAGCATTAGAGCTTGTCGTGGTTTCTGGTTTTTTAAAGAAGAACTGAGAAACGGGCACACTCCATGCACCTATATCATCTTGAAAACGAATTGATATCGTATGTAAGCCTGTGGCTAGATTCGTTACATTAAGACTACTTGTTAAATCATATGAGAGTGTAGGCGAAACTGATGTAGTGGTTGCATTGGCAAAATCTCCATCGTACCAAATCTGATACTTAATCATTTTGGCATTGGAGCCAGTAGTCAGCACCGGTTTTTTGAAAAAGAACTGACTCAGCACAGAGCTATATTTCGCACTATCATCCAAAAACCGTACATTAAAAGTATGCAAGCCGGTGGCTAAACTACTTACATTGAACGAAGTGTTTAACGTGTATGGCGATGCGGGCGTAGATGCACTTACAGTTGTAAATGCTGTATCGCTATCATACCAATATTGGTATGCCGTTATTTTATTTTGTGCGAATAAGTTCAGAACGAAGCTGAACAGGAGTAATGTTAAAGTTGCTTTTAGTTTCATTGTGCTTCTACTTTAATAGTTACAGGAAGTGTTCCGTTTAGTTCGGTTACACCTTGAATATTTTTATAATAGATATGCGGGTTAGATGGGACACCTCCTTCTTTCCAAGGGAAATAGCCTCCATAAACTCCTACCTCATTACCATCATCCCCTACATAAACCGTAGCACTGTCTACGTGATAATCATGCGAATAATCATACGTTGTCCCACTTTGGTTGACATAAAAAGTGTCTAACAGAATACCGTAATAGTTATTAGACTCAATAAAACTTGAGCCCAATCCAGGTGTGGCATCTTGAAAAACATTGTACTTAAATGTATTGCCACTTCCACTTACAAGCACATAGCTCGGAGTATTTGAATGGAACACGTTGTTATAAAAACTACAATTTGCAGAAGACACAGGATAGTAGTAATAACCTGCTTTGGGAAAACTTATGCAGTTTCGCATACTACTATTTTGAAATCCGGTGACTGTGTTTTGAAATATTGAGTTAGATAAAAGTACATTAACCACTCCTGAAAAAGTTGCTGCATTATTAAATATACATTCTCTAAAAAGCCAATTGGAGCTCAACGATGTAGGGCTACCATTAGAGCTCAAATTCATTGCATTTATTCTACATTTTACAACTGAAACATGATTGACAGTATCATCTCTATACTTAACTAACGACGCCAACTCTATGCCTTCCAAAAAAAGGTTGTCTGCATTTGGACCTAGTCTTACATCATTAGACCATTTGGTAAAATTGGTTGCGAGTGTAGAGTCGGGGTTATATCCTGCCCCTATTATCGTAAGTCCTTTATCAATCACTGTAGGAGCTGCTAGTACTCCCCCTGGTAGGTAAATAGTATCTCCGATTACCGCCGAATCGTAGGCTGCTATAAATGGATTTATTGCGTTAAAAATAGTAGTAACACCGTTGTGTTGTAGTGCAACAGTTTGTTGTGCTTGGAGGCTTAAGCCAATAAAAGCTAAAGCTATAAGAACGATTGATTTTTTCATTTTATACTCTGTTAATTAGGTTTAGTTTAATAATCTTCTGCGTTAACTTTTATCTCAATATCCAAGCTGCCATTGGGTTCTACGGCTGTAGGTATTTTCTTGTAAATGATATGCGGTATGTTTGGAATAGAAGATTTTTTCCAAGGGTAAAGCCCGCCGTAAATACCGACTTGTGTGGAATCAACACCCAAGTAAACTCCTGCAGAGTCGAGGTGAAAGTCGCTAGTGTAACTAAAAGTATTCCCGGTATGATCAATGAACATTGAATCTAAAGGATTGACTACATAGTTGTTGTTATAGGTATTGTTGGTGCCAGAATATGCTAGCGTAAATACATTGTTGGAGTAAGTGTTTAAACTACCTGTGATGGTATAACCAACATTTCTACTTATGTTGTTTCGTACATCACAATTTGTAATACTATTGAACAAGTAGCCATAGTAGTAATCATATAAGAATACGTTGTTATAAATTGCATTGTTGGTGCCACTGCTAAACGCACCTTCTACGATGTTGTTGGTAAACAAACAATAGGAGGCGTTTTGGAAACTAATCGATCCATCAATAACGCATTCTCTTACAGTAAGATAGTTGCAAGGAGTTGTTAGATTGCCAGGAATGCTTAGACTGCTAAATCGACATCTGTTGATGGTGATGTAATCAATCTTGTGATTGGAACTGGTGTAAATAGAACCCGTTACTTCTAATCCTTCGAGCCAGAGGCTATCGGCACCATTTCGAATTTCAAGATTTCCTGTAAGTATGGTTTTGCCTGTTGCTGCAGTTGTATCTGGATAGTGACCTGTTCCAAAAATGGTAAGTGACTTATTAAAATACGAAGGCATGCCAAATGACCCTCCAGGCACATATATAGTGTCTCCAGATGCAGCGGCATTGTAGGCTGCAACTAAAGGAGAAGATCCAGTAAAAATGGTAGTCGAGTCGTTGTGATGTAAAGCTACTCTTTGTTGGGAATAAGCTAGCGTAAAAAAGCCCAAAATAATGAGGGTAAGAAGTGTTTTTTTCATGGTGTATATGTCTGTATTAATACACCAAAGTTATGTTGAGAAATGCGGAGCTTATGTGACCTAAGTTCCCTTTTTCAAATGAATTATATCATATCTAAAAATTAGAAAATTATGAATTTATTACCTAACTTTATGAGGGAGGAATTCCCCTAAAAATGAACTCGATTTTTACAGGTTATTCGCTCTTAAATCCAAGTCTTTTACCCGTTGCCAGACCACCTGGATTATTGAAGTAATTCTTTTGCTCTAGCGTGATTTCAGACATTACATCTACCGGAGGAACGTATAAATCAAAATCAAGAGCGTATAACATAGTTTGCTCAATAATTTTAACTATAGCATCTTCGTTAATTTCGTTTTTATCAAATTCTTTGTACAAGAAGTCAAGTTGTCGTTGACCGTCTACATAAAAATGACCTTCTGCATTTACAAATAATCGAGCAAGTAAATAACCCACATCTCCTAGACGTTGGTATTTTAACGAATCTGATAAGAAATTGTATGCTTGAATCATTCCGCAATAACCTCGTTCAGGAGCTTCAACAACATAAGGCATTTTGGTAACTTCATGCTCTGGTGGAAAAGCGAAAATATTGGTATGCATTATAAAAGCAATGGTGTCTCCACTAAATTTTAAATGGAATTCAAAATCGCTTATTCGTTTCAATTCTACTTCAACACTTTTGTCCTTTTTTACAACTTCTGGAGTAAGCTTATTTGCAATTTCATTTGCACATCGTCTTATTTCTTTAAATACTGTTTGTGTATTTCTATAGATGTGCTGCTTTAAAGCCGCTTTATTATTTAAACCTCCAATAATTTGAACGATATCATCTGACATAATGTGTGAATTTTTGAACAAATCTAAGATATAATTAAAACATACAAATTATTTGATTGTTAGACTTTTATAACACACAATAAATCGGTACTTTTGCACTACTCAAATCAAGAAATCTCAATGTCAAATACAGCTAAAATTACAATCCAAGGAAAAGAAACAGAACTGCCATTAATCGTAGGAACGGAACATGAAGTTGGTGTAGATATTAGTTCACTAAGAGCAAATACAGGAGCTGTTACCCTTGATTTTGGTTACAAGAATACGGGAAGTACTACCAGTAATATAACGTACCTAGACGGTGAGGCGGGTATCCTGCGTCATAGAGGGTACTCTATTGAAGAGTTAGCAGACAAAGCCGAATTTCTTGAAGTTGCATATTTACTTATTCATGGTGAATTGCCTACAAAAGAAGAGTATGCCACTTGGGACAATGAGATTAGAAGACATACACTTGTTAACGGAGATATTCAAAATATTTTTGATGCTTGGCCTACTGGATCACATCCAATGGGACAACTTATTGCAATGATTTCTTCGCTGTCATCTTTCTATCCAGAAAGTCTTGATCCAAATGCTGGAGAAGATGCTAGAATGAGAACAATCACTCGCTTGTTAGCAAAAATGCCAACAATTTGTGCGATGATTTCTAAGAATAGAATTGGGCATCCATTGATTTACCCTCAAAATAATCTAACGTACGTAGAGAACTACTTGAACATGACGTTTAAGCATGTAACTGAGGATTATGAATTGGATCCTGTGCTTGTAAGAGCAATGAATAAATTGATGATTCTTCATGCTGATCACGAACAAAATTGTTCTGCTTCAACAGTAAGATTAGTTGGTTCTTCTCATGCTAATTTATATGCTTCTATTTCTGCAGGTATTGCAGCTTTATGGGGACCTTTGCATGGTGGTGCAAATCAAAAAGTAATAGAAATGCTTGAAGCAATTCAAGCAGACGGTGGAAATGCTCAGAAATACATCGATAAAGCTAAAGACAAAGACGACCCTTTCCGATTGATGGGATTTGGGCATAGAGTGTATAAGAATTTTGACCCAAGAGCAAAGATTATTAAAAAGTCTGCTGATGAAGTTTTGGCAAAGTTGGGTGTTAATGATCCTACCTTAGAAATTGCTAAAAAACTGGAAGCAGCTGCCTTGTCTGATCCATATTTTATCGAGCGTAAATTGTTCCCAAATGTTGATTTCTACTCTGGTATTATTTACAGAGCAATGGGATTCCCAGTAGAAATGTTTACCGTGTTATTTGCACTTGGAAGACTTCCAGGATGGATTGCACAATGGAAGGAAATGATGGAAGATAAACACCCTATTGGAAGACCTCGTCAGATTTATACGGGTCCTGTGGTACGTCCATTTAAGAAAATGGCTGATAGATAGCCCATTGACTTTGAATTTCCTGAAAGGGTTTATGAAAAAAATCAAACTCACATTAGTTACTGTTGCTGCAATTCTTGCAATATTAATTTGTGTTTTTATTTATTACTCACTTTCAAATACCAACACACTTTTAAGCACCGTTTTCTTATTCGCTGCTTTTTGCATTATAGTAATCTCGGCTTTTCTCTTATTAAAAGATATCTTTATTGCTAAGCGAGATGCGAAGCTTTCGAGCCATACCATGGTTGAGTCTCTAAAAAGAGTATTTAAAGTGGTAACGGCAGAAGGACATTTTACAGAAATCATCGATTTTGAACATTCAAAAGTTGCACTCCCGCTATTGTCCTCTACTAAGAAAGCGTTAATCATTGTGAAGGCAAAAGTTTTGATGGGTTATGACTTTGAGAAGTTAGAGTGGGATGGTGACGAAGAGCTAAAAACATTTACCTTAAAAAAAGTTCCAGAACCTAGTATCATAAGCATTAGTCCTGAAATCACATATTATAACTTAGAAAATGGACTATTTAATAAGTTTGATAATGAGGACCTTAACAAGATTCAATCGGAATGTATTCAAGTAATACAAGACAGTGCATTAAAGAGTGATTTGTCTAAATTAGCAGGAAGTCAGGTTTCTTTGTTGCTAAAAGAATTAACTACACTCCAAGGTTGGAAGCTAGAAGGTCAAAATCTTCTTGAACAAAGTGTAGGTTAGTTTTTTACCGAAATTCCATCAATAAATACTTCTTTAATTTGTGTACTCAGCATATATTTTTCTGTAAATATATCAGTGTCGAGAATGATGAAGTCTGCTATTTTGCCTTTTTCTAAGCTTCCAATGTTTGTCTCCATAAAGTTTGCTTTTGCAGCCCAATAGGTCATGCCCATGATTGCCTGCTTGCTCGTTAGTGACTCATTTGGCAAGAAACCTCCTAACGGTTTATTCTTTGAATTTTGACGGTAGACTGCCGCAAAATATGTTTTTAGAGGAGAGATGTCCTCCACTGGAAAATCAGTGCCTAATGGCAAATAATCATTCTGTTTTAACAAACTTTTGTAGGCATAGGCACCACCCATACGGTTGGAGCATAGTCTTTTTTCAGCCCAAGGCATATCGCTTGTTGCATGGGTTGGTTGTACCGAAGGAATAATGCTAAAATTACTGTAGTAATACCGGTCGGTTGGTGTTACTACTTGTGCATGTTCAATTCGCCATCTTCTATCATTCTTGCCACCAAGGTATTTGCTATAAATCTCAAGCACTTTTTTATTAGCACTGTCTCCAATACAATGTGTATTTACTTGAAAGCCAAGCTTGTCAATTCTATTAACGAGTGAGTCAATTGTTTGTGGGTTTGTAACCCAAACACCGCTGTAATTTGGTTGGTCGCAATAGGCGTCTTTTAGTCGTGCACCTCTGCTGCCAAGAGCACCATCTGCGTATAGCTTAAAAGAAGAAACTTGAAGCCTTGGATTGCTGATCATACCGTTTTTCTCGAAGTATTCAAAATTTTCTTCATTGGGATTACACATAATATAAAACCGCAGTTTTAGATCACCCGTTTTTTGAAGACTATCAATTAAAAGAATAGTACTTAGGTCTAAACCAGCATCGGTAACAGATGTTAGTCCTGCTGCAATGCATTTTTTGTCAGCCTTTAATAAGGCATCAATCTTACTTTCCAATGAAGGCTCCGGAATAACGGCGTCAACTAGCGACATGGCATTATCTGTTATCAATCCTGTAAGCCGACCACCAATCACTTCAATCTCCCCTCCATCAACTTTCGTGTTTACGTTTATTCCTGCAAGTTCTAACGCCTTTGAATTAGCAATAGCAGCATGTCCGTCCACCCGTTTTATAATCACAGGTCTGTCAGGGAAATAAGCGTTTAACATAATATTATTTGGGCTGCTTTTTTCTACCCAATCTGTTTGATCCCAGCCTCTGCCTGTTATCCATAATTCGGAAGTTGTTTTTGAAAATTCTACGGTTTTTAACACCACTTCATTCATGCTAAACGTGTTTCTGAGATCTACACGATTTAAGGTAAGCCCATAACCGTAAAAGTGAGAATGAGCATCTATGAATCCTGGAAAAATGAAACCTTCATATT
>CBDUEX010000035.1:0-8927 GCA_965366305.1 uncultured Bacteroidia bacterium
TAATAAAACAGATGAGAAAGGTGAATAGTCGAAGTGTAGTAGTCATTCAGGACAAATATACATATTATCGTTTGTAAATTGAATGCGGCTCTTTATAAAATGAAGGGCCGATTTAAGTTATTCCAGTCCAAAATCAACATATTTTATTCTAATTTAGCTTTATCTATTTATTACAGATGCAAAGAAAACTGTAAGAAAAGGTTTGTAACGTTTTATTGATTTTAAAATGATTAAGGGGGCTTTAGAGCCCCTTTTTTAATAATTGTAAAAACTGAAATACTTCCGTGTTCCAGAGGGAGAGATTCCTTCTATCCGAATTTGACCACTGTAATTTTCCATGTATTCTAAGAATGCTTTCAAGTTTCCAAATTCTTTCTGATTTACTTTGGTGAAAATGAATTTCTCTGGGATATTCATTCTACGAATTTTACCATTGGTGATATTATATACCATAATACCACTCGATATTCCATAAGCCTCTCGCTCTATCTTAGATATTATTTCAAATTCGGCTCCTAATATGTTGCTCACCTGACTTTCTTTCTTTAGCAAATCTGTATTCCCTTCTTTGTTAACGAGTTTAATATCGAATTCCAGCTTTTTACTGTCGCGATACAGTTCCAGTTTAATGACATCTCCTGGGCGTTGATACGCTAATAATTCGTCGTAAGCTGATTTACTTCCTATGGTTTTTCCCTCTATTTTGGTGATGACATCTCCCGCTTTAAGTTTGCTCACCACATATGAATTTAGGTCGTTTACTCTATTAATAAGTACGCCTTGATCTACACCAAGACTCTCGCTGATATCACCATCAATTCCTACTACATCGATTCCTAAAAACCCACGTTGAACTTCTCCATATTCTTTTAAATCTTCAATTATTTTAGCCACGATATTACTTGGAATTGCAAATCCATATCCAATATAACTACCTGTTTTTGAAGCGATTGCCGTGTTAACACCCACTAAGTCTCCATTTAAGTTTACCAAGGCACCGCCACTGTTACCTGGGTTAATAGCTGCATCCGTCTGTATAAAACTTTCAATAGGAAATTGATCGTTTACAATGTTGATGTTTCGTCCTTTAGCACTTACAATTCCCGCAGTTACTGTACTGGTAAGGTTAAAGGGATTTCCAACGGCTAATACCCATTGCCCAATTTCTAATTCATCGGAATTGTGAAATGTAATTGGTGTTAGGTTGTTTGTTTTTATCTTTAGCAAAGCCAAATCGCTACTTGCAGCTGCACCCACCAGTTCTGCTTCATAGGTTTTCTGTGATTCACTGAGAACCACTTCAATTTTGTCGGCGTTTTGGATAACGTGATAATTGGTAATAATGTAACCATCAGCACTTACAATTACACCAGATCCTGTACTGGCAACTTTTCCAACTCGTCCAAATGGATCAAAGCCAAAGAACCAGGAAGAAGCAGGTTGGTATTGCGACTCCGTTTTAATAAATACCACGCTTGGGGTACTTTTTTTAGAAGCAGAAATAAATCCAGTTTGCAAATCAGCCCCTTCTGAATTATGGATAGGATAGGCTTGCGTATTGCCTTCATTTTTAATTACCACTGTTTGTGGATTTGAAAAAAATGCATGATAGATGTATGCTCCAGCAAAGGAGGCCATCAAACAAAAAATTGTTCCAAGAATTATGTATTTAATCTTCATTGTAAGTATACAACAAAATAAAAAAGATATTATTACTTAACCAACGCCGTAACTACAATTTTTACTTTCGGATTTTGTGGATCGTTCGTATACACAACTATAGTTTTTGATTGTCTGTTGTTTTTGTATAATGTATCTAATTGGGCATTTACTGTAATCGTTTCACCTGGAGCTATTGAGGTCTTCAAGTTGTTAATAATAGCACAATTACAATCAGTTTCTACCCTTTTTATGAGCAAAGGACTTTTCCCAGTGTTTTTAATAGTGAAAGATTTTGATTTCAATTCCCCACTCTTCATCGTGCCTAAGTCTATTGTTCTGGATTCCAATTCTATATGCGGTGCTCTTCTGCGATCTCTCCGCTTTAAAGTAGAAAAGTCCATTTCAAAAATAGCACGATATGTAATGCTTTTTTTTGGGAAGAACTGGTCATTTGTTAGTAGTTGAAGGGTTCCTACATATGGTCCTACTGTATCTAAGTTAGTTGTATTTATTTTCAGTTGTAGGTATTTACTTGTATTTGCTTCAATTTCTAACGGAAGGTTTTCTACCGTTATCCAAGAAGGAAGATTCCTTGCAGACTTTACTGTTATTGTGTGGTAGCCTTCATTGGATAAAAGTACAGAATCGTATTGAATTTTTTCACCTCTAATAATGCCGTATCCAATGTTTAATTTTTTTACCACCAAATAGCCAAACTCACCAGGATAACTTGAAGCATCGCGAGTTAGGGTTGATTTAAGTATTGCACTAAAACCCAAATCAATTTGGGTAGCATCGGTGTAATTTCCTTTCACATAAATCCATTTATGCACATCGCCTGTCATTCCTTTTGGATTGAACTCAGCTGTAATCGTACCTGTTTCTCCTGGAGCATATTTTTTCTGTGAAGAGCGAGGGTTAGTGCAACCACAGGCGGCATCAATGTCTGAAATTATAAATTCGTTTTCGCTGTTGTTGGTGAATGAATAAGTTGCAGTAACGATTCCATGTTCTATAATAACTGTACCGAAATCTATTTCCTTCTTTTCAAAAACAATGTCATCAGCACTAACTTGAGCAAAACTTGCACTAATAATTAAACCTGCTACGAAACTTAAAACTACCCTTTTATACATTCTTTATTCAAATGAAATACCTTATTTATTAATAGAATTATCTTTTAGATGAAATGTTTATAAAAAACGTTGCCTTCCTTTAAAATTCTTCATTTAAATTCGCCTCGTGAGCAACGAGCTTTTAGATGGCACTTCAGAAAATTATTCGGATCAGGATCGTGAGATTGAAAAGGTCTTAAGACCCATTTCCTTCGATGATTTTGCCGGACAAGATAGGATTTTAGACAACCTAAAAATATTTGTAGAAGCTGCTAATCAACGAAATGAAGCTCTAGACCATGTGCTATTGCATGGCCCTCCAGGATTAGGGAAAACCACGTTGGCACATATCATCGCCAATGAATTAAACAGCGGTATTAAGGTGAGTAGTGGCCCTGTACTTGAAAAGCCAGGAGACTTAGCCGGATTATTAACCAACTTAGAAGATGGTGATGTATTGTTTATTGATGAAATTCATCGCTTAAGTCCTGTAATTGAAGAATACCTGTATTCTGCGATGGAGGATTATAAAATTGATATTGTACTTGATACAGGTCCAAATGCACGGTCTGTACAAATTGGAATAAATCCATTTACACTAATTGGAGCTACAACTCGAAGTGGATTACTAACTGCTCCATTAAGGGCACGATTCGGAATAACATCGCGATTAGAGTACTATGATACTGATTTGCTCTCTGAGATTGTAGAACGTTCTTCACAAATACTGAATGTGCCAATCGACCATAAAGCGGCTACAGAAATTGCAGGCAGGAGCAGAGGAACGCCTCGAATTGCCAATGCTTTACTGCGTAGAACCAGAGATTTTGCTCAAATAAAAGGCAACGGTTCAATTTCTTTGGATATTGCAAAAACAGCTTTAAAAGCATTAAACGTTGATGCTCGTGGACTCGATGAAATGGACAATCGAATTTTAGCTGCGATAATAGATAAATTTAAAGGTGGGCCAGTGGGTATTGGAACAATCGCAACAGCTGTAAGTGAAGAAGCTGGAACCATTGAAGAAGTGTATGAACCTTTTTTAATTAAAGAAGGATTTTTACAACGTACCGCACGTGGTCGTGAAGCAACTGAATTGGCTTACAAACACCTGGGAAGAGCATATTCAAATAGAGGAAACCCTAGCTTGTTTTAAATGAATGCAGTTGTACAAAAGCATTCAAATCTAGTAAAGAACATCGCCTCAGAATTGGGCTTTGATTATTGTGGAATCAGCAAAGCTCAACGACTAGAAAACGACGAGAAACAATTAGAATCGTGGTTATCTAAGGGATATCATGGCAGCATGCAATGGATGGAAAATCACTTTGATAAAAGAGTGGATCCAACCAAGCTGGTTCCGGGAGCTAAGAGCATTATTTCATTGCTCTTTAATTATTATCCTGAACAGTCATACGATGATTCCAAAATCAAAATTTCAAAGTATGCTTATGGAGGTGATTATCATTATGTTATCAAAGACAAAATGAAGACATTCATGCGTCAAATTTCAGAACAAATTGGTGAAGTTGATGGACGTGTTTTTGTGGATAGTGCACCGGTGTTAGACCGAGCCTGGGCTGCTAAAAGTGGTTTAGGCTGGATAGGGAAAAACAGCTTATTAATTACGAAGCAAAAAGGAAGTTTTTACTTCATCGCCGAATTGATAGTTGACTTGGAATTGGCAGAAGATCATCCCACCTCAGATCACTGTGGAACTTGCACTGCATGCATTGATGCGTGCCCAACAGACGCTATTGTGGCTAACAAAGTAGTAGACAGTACAAAGTGCATTTCTTATCTTACGATAGAGTTAAGAGAAAGCATTCCTGCATCGTTTAAAGGGCAAATGGAAGGTTGGGCTTTTGGATGTGATATTTGTCAGGATGTGTGCCCATGGAATCGCTTTGCACAACAACATACAACACCAGAATTAGAACCCAAAAGCCAATTGAAGCAATTGCACAGCAGCGAATGGCAAGAACTTACAGAAGAAGTTTTTAAGGATATTTTTAAAAAATCAGCAGTAAAACGTGCAGGATACCTAAAATTAAAAGAAAATATAGAGTTTTGTAAACCATGACGGAGAACAACGAAGAGAATGTAAAACAAGGAGCTGCTACCCAGATATCCCAGTTTTTTTCAGGAATTTTTTCATTGGGTGCGGTTAACTATACCCAGTCAATAGAAGATATAAAAGCAGATGTCTCCTTTAAAGGCTTCAACATTTGGATTTTGATATGTTCCATCTTAGTGGCGTCGCTGGGGCTTAACATGAATAGCACTGCTGTTGTGATTGGTGCGATGTTGATTTCTCCATTAATGGGTCCGATTGTAGGGCTTGGACTTGGAATTGGAATTTTTGACCGTAAACTCATCTTTAAAGCATTAAAAAACTTGGGTGTAGCCACTTTTATCAGTTTGGTTACTGCTTTTATATTTTTTAAGATAACACCAACAGAAGAAGTACCCGAATTGTTGGCAAGAACCGAACCAACTTTGTTGGATTTATTTGTCGCTTTTTTCGGTGGAATTGCTGGAATACTAGCGGCTTCAAAATGTATTAAAACCAATGTTGTTCCTGGTGTAGCTATTGCAACTGCTCTAATGCCACCTTTGTGCACTGCAGGTTTTGGACTAGCTGTTGGAAACTGGGAATACTTTTTAAATGCCTCCTATCTGTTTCTCATGAATTGCATTATGATTAGTGTTGCGGCACTTATTGTGGTGTTAATACTTCGCTACCCTAAATTTTCATTCGTGGATGCTCAGCGTAAAAATAGAGTTAGAGCAGGAATCATTGTAATTGTTGGCTTGGTGAGTGTGCCTAGTATAATTTTTTACTCCAACTTACTCAATCAAAATATTCAAGAAGATCGTATTGCAACATTTGTAGAAAAGGAAATTGAGTCAATTGCAGGTATTTACATTACCAATACTAAAATAAAGCAAGAAGGAGATACCTCGGTGTTGTATTTGAACATTAACGGTCAGTTTTTAGAAAACGACGACATTCAAACCTTACAAAATAAGATGGTAGATTATAACATTGCTGGAGGTAAATTAAAAGTAACACAACCACAGCCGGTGGGCTTTAAAGAACAACGCCTTGCCTCCTTAAAGTCAGATATCATCTCTGAATTGTATCAGAATAGTACCCAGAAACTAGAGAACAAAGACGATGAAATAAGGTTGCTCAAAACAGAGATTCAAAAGTTGAGTAATACCAAAATTGTTTCCAACCGTTTGATAGCTCTTTCCAAATCACAATACAATATCGATCAAATGGCAGTGGACGTTTTAGTGTATAGTCAAAACGGAAAACTAGACACCATTCCAACTGCAATTGTGCAATGGGATGCAAAGTTGACTTCCCAAGATAAAAAGGAACAGGCGTTGAAACTCAAGGAGTTAATGAAAATTGAACTCGGTGCAGAAGAAGCAAGGGTAATAGATTTGAAATAGGTACGTTTATTGTATAATAAAGAGTGATGACACGAAGTATTGCCATAATTTTAGTTAGCATGATTGCAGCAGTTTCATTTGCACAATCAAAAAACGACACCATTAATCCAGATAAATTCAATCAGAAATTGATGGAAAAGACCATTTTTAACAAGGTGAATCAATATCGGAAACAAAAAGGTGTGGCCGCACTCAATTACAACACTATCATTTACAAGGTGGCTGATGATCATACACAATACTTGAGCGACAAGGCAACGATAACTCACAGTCAAACAACGCCAGGGAAAGAAACGGTTAACGATCGTTTTAAATACTATGTTAAGGTTGAGAATTATTCGGTTGGTGAAAATATTGCACGAACTTTTGTGTTAACTCGAACCAACAACTTTTTAAGTAATGGCAAGTCTGAAAAATCAATTGCCTATACCTACGAACAGGCAGCTGAATATATGTTCAATGCTTGGAAACAAAGCGATTTTCACAATACCAATATGCTTTCCAACAAGTTTCAATTGGGTGCCATTTCGGTTTACTTGAATAAAGAAACAAAGGAAATGACAGCGGTTCAGGTGTTTGCTAAAATTAATTAGAAGCTTCCAACTCTTTTCGGAGCATGTTAAGAGCAGTATAGGCTGTTCTTTCAATTACTTGCAAGCGAGTTCCTCTAAATAAACATTCACGCACTTCAATAGATTTATCAGGTTTCGCCAAACCAATAAATACCATTCCAACAGGCTTGGTTTCCGTGCCACCGCCCGGTCCTGCAATACCCGTTGTTGCAATACAATAATCCACACCTAACTTTTCTTGAGCATTTTTAGCCATTTGATGTGCAACTTCTTCACTTACTGCTCCAACTTTGTTAAGCAGGTCTTGTGAAATTGAAGCAATTTTCACCTTGGCTTCGTACGAATAGGTGAGGAGGCTCCCTTCAAAGTAGGCAGAACTTCCTGAAATGCCCGTAAGCGTATGAGCTATAAATCCGCCTGAACAACTTTCGATGGTTCCAATAGTTTTCTTCTGAGTCTTGAGCATTTCGCCAACTATGGCAGAAAGTGTTCGGTCGCCATCAAACCAAACTTTTCCAATTCTTTCTTTAATTTTAAGGAAATAGCCGTCAATTTCAGTAGTTAACTCTGCTTTTGAGTATTGGTCTGATTTACCAGTAAGTCTCAGTCTTACCAGGTTGAGGTGTGGTAAGTATGCAAGTTTAATATGGTTAGGAAGCGATAATTCGATGTCTTCAATTTGCTCGCTTAACTTCGATTCTGGCACATCAACAATGGTAATGGTTTTATGCAAAATCACCTTGTCGATTTCCATGCTCTTAAGCATTTCCAACACCCCGCCTTCCTGCATAATGCTCTTCATTTCGTATGGGACGCCGGGCATAACTACATAAATTTTATTGTTTTCTTGAAAAAGCATTCCCGGAGCAGTGCCTTTTTTATTCTTGATTACCCTACAATTGGCAGGAACCCATGCTTGCTCTTTATTAATATCGAGAAGTTCTCTACCAACTTTACTAAATATTTCTTTCACATTATCGAGAGCATCTTCGTCTAGAACCAGTTCAGATTTGAAATAATTAGCTATGGCTTTTTTGGTTATATCGTCTTTGGTAGGACCC
This sequence comes from uncultured Bacteroidia bacterium, assembly GCA_965366305.1. Taxonomy (GTDB): domain Bacteria; phylum Bacteroidota; class Bacteroidia; order NS11-12g; family UBA9320; genus UBA9320. The sequence goes on from CBDUEX010000035.1 coordinate 7,876, forward strand.
AAGCCGCCTGTCATTAGAATGAGGTCGGAACGAGACTCAGCAAGCCATAAGGCCTCTTTGATGTTGTCTTCTTTGTCGTTGATGGTGGTAATTTGAACTACGTCAATTCCAATTTCATTGAGCTGTTCTCCAAGCCAAGCAGAATTCGTATCAATGGTTTGTCCAATTAATATTTCGTCTCCAATGGTGATTATTTCTGCTTGCATTTAATCTATTAACAATTTAAAAATTATTTTCGCTGCAAATTTGATATAAATGAGGGAAGCAAAAGCTAATTTGGCAGTAAATAACTTGCTAAAAGATGTAAAAAAGAAATTTGATGCTAAGAAAGTCGTAAAACATCTTGCTGAGATTCGCGAATTGGGACTTGAAGAGGAAGATCCAACTATTGTAAAAATATGCAGATTGGCAAGCATGTATGTTGAAAAAAACGAAGGATTTGATCTTGGATATGTAGCAGAAGAGGAGATAGGTGACATGACTGACATGGAATACCTGTGTGAATTGATGCTAAAAGTAGACCGACCTGTAAATCGCGAAGAAATTCAGGAAATACGAGATCGTTTAAAAGCAGATCTATATTAATTGTAAGGATAGCGGGAGCTATTCGTACATTATTCTAATAAAACCACTTAAATCGTATGAAAAAATCACTTCTTACTTTGGCAATACTCTTTGCCTCACTCTTTTCATTTGGACAAATAATTGGAACTGCAAGCGTATCTGCTGGTAGCAATGCATTTATGGGAACCATCGGAGGAGAAAAGCAATTTACGCTGTTAAAAGACAAGCTACATATCAACCCTGGAGTACGTTTCAATACGTTTATGGGAACAGATTTGAAATACATTACCGCACCTGCTGAGTATACTGCAGACGATAAGAATGTAGACACTATGACATTTGCAAAATCTCAGGTGAACTTTCTAAATCTATTTGTCAGAATTGAATACGATATCACCAAAAGAATAGCTATTGGATTCGATATTGACTTAACAGGAGTAAGTTTTGGAGCTGAGCAAAAAGATGTGCCATTAACACAAGGTGAAAAT
>CBDUEX010000036.1:0-8847 GCA_965366305.1 uncultured Bacteroidia bacterium
ATCCCTACCTTGTTTAGAATAACTATATACCAAAGACATGGTTAACCTATCGATGGGTTGATATCTAATAATAGCAACGATTTCTCTAAAATTGGCCCCCAAAGGATGTGCTAAGGATTGATCGTAATGAATCCAGTTTTGTGATTTGAATTCATGCTGATAAGTATGAGGTCTCACTTGGTTAATTTCAAGTTGTAAATCCAGGTTGTTGACATTCCCCACATTCATGTATTTTAGACCTGCTTGATATCCGTATTTATTTACCCATGAAGTGGAAGCAGGATCAAAAAATTCATTTTTTATGAATTCATCGAGAACCAATTGACCGTAGAAGGAAAATCGATGGAGGAAATTCCATTTCCAATCGAAACCAAGCATTACGTTATCGCTGCTATTTAAGCCATGTTCAACTGCTCGATAGAATATTAATGGATTCAAGTAACTGAGTTCGTAGCTACCAGATTCCGTTGAATCTTGACGGTCAAAGATTACATTTTCAAAGAGTCCTAAAGTCAAGTTTTTTCCTACATTCACACTTAGCTGATGCAGAGCAGAATATTTTCTGAGTGATGCTTTTTTCTCAGCATAGCCTCTGTAATCAATGTGTTGTGAGAAAAGATTGGTGTAATTAATTTTCCAAACTTTGGTATTAATTTTAAGAAAAGGATGTGGAGCTGCAATGTCTGATAGGATTAACGATCGGTAACCATTTCCTAAGAAATTTTTATCATGTCCAAATTGAACCATAATTTCTTCTATCGGTGAAAAGGTGATGTAACCTGCCACGTTAAAAAAATCTCGACCTTGGCTACCAAATGGTTTAGCAAGTGTTGCCCCATTTACAACATCAGTTTCTTCGTGTTGTGCTCTAATATAGCTTGGGAAACGATATTGATTTTCCAAAGCATAGCTATAAAAGCCTACTTTGTTTCCAATAGTTCCTCTAAGTTCAAACCCTCTACTGTTTCTGTAGGTTGAAACAGAATCGTTAAGATCTGTTCCTCCGGAAAACCCAAGTACGGGGTTTATTATCATTTTAAACCGTGGCTCATTCACATAAAATAAAGCATTCTGAACTTCATAAAACCGTTTCAGAACAGGTTTTTTTGTATTGGCAGTTTTAGCCTGGCTAAAAATTACATTGTCGTTTAAAAGGTAGGTTTTGTTAAAGCTATCTACCGCACTAATTGGTTTAATTTTAGCAGCAAATGAACTAACTGCATCTCTGCGAAAAGGTTTAACACCTGTAAATAAATCAGCACTTATTTCTCCAGATAAAATCTCATATCTATCTATCAAATGATAGTTGAAATAGTTTGATGTTAGTGGACTTTGAGCAAATACGCTAGAAATCCATAAGCATGTGATAAAGAAAAATAAGTGCCTCATAGTTTACTCAGCAGGACGCGTAAACGGAATAGTTTTTGGTTTGTCGGCAGTTGGATTCCAGCAAATGCCAACACTTTCAGTTGTTAGGTCTTTTACCTCCCAAAGTTGTCCATTTGGTGCATTTTCGGTAACTACCTTGATCATGTTTTCACCACTTGGTTCCCAAGTTCCATTCTGTTCGTTGCCTGCCATTGACATCCAAAAAATGCCGTCATCTTTCAGTTCCATGGCCACATCAACACCGGCAGTAGCTGCATCGCAAGCCCACTTACCCATTAAATCTGATAATGGATTGTTTACTTCTTCAACAGCAGCTTCTACTTGTTCTGGAGCCACTTCTTCTGCTTGATTTGTTTCTTCTTCAGCAGCTGGCTTACTACAAGCCACTGCAAAAATTACGAAGGTTAAAATTGTTAAATATTTCATTATTGGTTAATAAATTTAAGCCTCGAAAATAGTTGAAAACATAAAAAGGTTGTGCACTATCTTCGCCACGTGTCTACTGAAATAAAAATAAAGCAATTAACAGAAGAACTAAAGCAGCACAATTACAATTATTACGTTCTAGCTCAACCTACCATATCGGATAGAGACTTCGATATGAAATTGAAAGAGTTAGAAAAACTTGAACAAGCATTTCCTCAGTTTGCAGATCCCAATAGTCCCACTAAGCAAGTAGGTGGAGATATCACCAAAGACTTTGAAACGGTGCCACATTCTGTGCGGATGTTGAGCTTGGGGAATACGTATAATAAAGAAGAGTTGCTTGATTTTGATTTGCGTGTTAAAAAATTAATTGGAGGAATTCCATTTCAATATACTGCAGAACTAAAATTTGATGGCTTTGCGATTGCATTGCGATATCATAATGGAGAATTGGTGCAAGCTATTACCCGCGGAGATGGTACTAAAGGAGACGATGTTACAGCAAATGTAAAAACGGTAAAGAGCATACCGCATTATTTAAAAGGCAATTTTCCAGAGAATTTAGAAGTGAGAGGAGAGATGTTTATTCATAAAGCAGCATTTAACCGAATGAATGAACAACGTGCTGAAAATGGAGAAGAATTGTATAAAAACCCAAGAAATACTGCTGCAGGAACCATAAAACTACAAGACAGTGCCGAGGTTGCTAAACGCCCTTTGGATGCTTTTCTTTATCAATTGGTAGAGCACGGCAAAGAGCAGTTAGACCACTTCGATAGTCTTCAGAGAATGAAGGAATATGGCTTGCCCATCAATGAGGCAACACGATTGTGTAACACCATAGAAGACGTTTGGGAATTTATTGAGTATTGGGACAAGGAAAGAAAGAACTTAAGTTTTGAAATTGACGGAGTAGTTATTAAAGTAAATAGTCGTCTGCAACAAGAAGAGCTAGGGTTTACAAGTAAGTTTCCAAGGTGGGCCATGTCTTACAAATTTGAAACTGAAAGAGCTGAGTCTAAATTATTATCAATAAGCTATCAAGTGGGGAGGACAGGTGCAGTTACCCCAGTTGCAAATTTAGAGCCTGTTCAACTTTTGGGTACAACAGTAAAAAGAGCAAGCTTACATAATGCAGATTTTATAGCAGACTTGGATGTGCGAATAGGAGATGTGGTGTTTGTAGAAAAAGGGGGAGAGATTATTCCTAAAATAGTGGAAGTTGATGTAAGTCAAAGAGATTCTAGCTCAACACCTACTGAATTTATTTCGCATTGCCCAGAGTGTAATTCATTGCTCGAAAGAATTGAAGGAGAAGCTGCATTTCGATGTCCTAACATTAACGGATGTCCTCCTCAAATAAAAGGAAGGATTGAACATTTTATTGGAAGAAAAGCGATGGATGTATCAAGCTTAGGTGAAGGTAAAATTGATGTACTTTATCAAGCAGGTTTAATAAAATCGCCTGCCGACATTTATTATTTAGATAAGGAAGAGCTTCTAAATTTGGAGAAGACCCAAGAGAAGTCTGCAAACAATATACTTAGCGGAATAGAACAATCGAAAAACCAACCATTTGAGCGAGTATTGTTTGGATTAGGAATACGTTTTGTAGGCGAAACAGTGGCGAAAAAGTTAGCGTTCCATTTTAAGAATATCGATGCCTTAATGGTAGCTGATTTTGAAGAATTAAGCGGTGTAAGTGAAATTGGGGGAATAATTGCTAAAAGCTTAATTGAATATTTTTCGATGCTGGATTGAACTTTGAAGTGGTAGAGAAAGAATTAGCATCCAATGCCTTGGATGGAGCCAAAATCGTAGTAAGTGGTGTGTTTACTTTGTTTAGTAGAAATGAGTTAAAACAGCTGATTGAAGATAATGGAGGTAAGAATGTGAGCTCCATATCAAAAGCTACAGATTTTATTGTTGCTGGGGAAAGCATGGGTCCTGCTAAAAAAGAAAAAGCAGAAAAACTTGGAGTTAAGATGATTTCTGAGCAAGAGTTTGCAAATATGATTGGATGATAATCAGAAGCAAAAGTTTACCTTTGAGCCTTTGTCAAATTTTCGGTATAATATCGGCGTAAGAAAGCTTAAAAACTACAAGCAAAAACCTAAAAATGAAGCCTTGGTTTCATTTAATTCTATTAGGGAAGTGGGAGTGGTTTATGATGTAAGTCAAAAGAAATCGCTATTAACTAAAGTAGTGCATTACTTCGAATCTGAGGGTAAAAAAGTATTTACTTTGGGTTTTGTAAATGGCAAAGAATTAGGAGATTACAAGCCTAATTTAAAGGAAGAATACTTTTGTAAGAAAGACTTAAATTTCTTTGGAATCCCAAAGAAAAATGCGGTCGATACTTTTATAAAGAAGGAGTTTGATTTTCTAATTAATTTAGACACAAAAGGGAGAATTGAATTACAAGCAATTTCAACTTTTAGTGAAGCAAAAACTCGCATAGGAAAGCATTTGGATTTATTTCAGAACGCTCAAGATTTTATGATTAAAAGCTTGGCAGAATCTGAAGAAGAAATTTTTAACGAAATAATTAAATACATTAAATAATGGAGCATTTTAGCGGTTTAGGTGTAGCGATGGTAACACCATTTAATGCTGACGGAAGCATTGACTTTTTAGGTTTAGAAAACTTAACAAACCACCTTATAGATGGAGGCGTGAGCTATTTAGTGGTAATGGGAACTACTGGAGAAAATCCTACAATTAGTGGAAGTGAGCAAGCGGAAATACTTCAAAAAGTTAAAGAAGTAAACGCTAGAAAGTTACCAATTGTTTTTGGTATTGGAGGTAATAATACTGCAGAAGTAGTGAGTAGATTAAAGAATACTGACCTGAGTGGTGTTGCTGGAATTTTAAGTGTAAGTCCGTATTACAACAAGCCGAGTCAAGAGGGAATATTTCAACACTTTAAGGCTGTTTCGGATGCAAGTCCGTTACCAGTAATTATGTATAATGTTCCAGGTAGAACGGGATCTTTAGTAAGTGCAGATACAACTTTAAGAATTTCTAAATTGAAGAACATAGTTGCTACTAAAGAGGCAAGTGGAAGCTTGGATGTTTGCATGGATATCATTAAGAATAAGGAAGATAATTTTGGAGTGATTAGTGGCGACGATAATTACACGATGCCATATATAGCTGCGGGCATGAATGGTGTTATCTCAGTATTGGGGAATGCATATCCAAAGGAATTTAGTCAAATGGTAAATTTCGCACTAGCGGGTGATTTTAAAAGTGCTCGTCATTTGCATTACAAGTTATTGCCAATGATGAAGGCTATTTTTATGGATGGAAATCCAGGAGGAGTGAAGTATGTGTTGAACAAACTAGGAGTTTGCAAAAACGAATTTAGACTTCCAGTAGTTGCTGTGAACGATGCTACCGCAAAAGCATTGGATGCTGCGATGTTGAAGTAGGTTAAGTCTAAATTGTAGCAATCACTTTTAACTCAATTGCTATTGGTGTTGGCAAGCAATTAATCTCCATGGTAGTTCTACATGGTTGGTTGTCTTTAAAATATTCTGCATACAACCGATTGTACGTTTTAAAATCATCCTTCATGTTGGTTAGAAACACAGTAACATCTACAATATTAGCCCAGCTACTTCCACTGTCTTCTAATATGTTTTTGATGTTGTTAAAAACAGAATGGCATTGAGCTTCAATATCATAGCTTACGATATTCCCATCGTTGTCTAATTCTACACCAGGTATCTTTTTAGTGCCTCGTTCTCTAGGGCCAACGCCACTTAAAAACAATAAATTGCCAACTTTACGGGCATGAGGGTATGCTCCTACGGGTTCAGGAGCTTTACTGCTATTTAATATTTGATCGCTCATTTTGTGTTTTAAACTGTTTTATAACGAAAATTTGTTAGGGCGAAAACTACAATAATCTAGCTGATTATAAAAATTGATTGTAGGTGAAGCTGTCTGGTTAGTCAATACGAATCTCTACTTGTTCCGACTTTTTTAGAATGACCTCCGTTTTCTTTACTTTGGTTTCTTTGTTGTCTTGAGATCCAGATGGTTTAGAAGGAATGGGCTTAGATTCAATTTTTTTAGTAGGTTGATCTTCAATATGCTCTTCATAAATGGCATCATGCATTTCCTTTTCTTTTTTGTCAGCAAAATACCGTGTTGGTAATTTAATATTTCGTGGTTTTAAATCTGTAGGAATGATATAGAAACCCGAAGAGTCACTGCCATCAATTCTGGCCGCAACGGCAATTTTTGTCAAATCTGGTGACATAGCAATTGCGTTGCATTTATGTTTAGGTAATATTTCAAACATCAGTTTGTCGCCCGTTTCAACACTAAATAAGCCAACTCCTCCATCTAATCCGCAACTCACTAAATACACACCAAAAGGGTCAAGTTCAATGTCGGTAACAGCCCAAGTGTGTTCAATTATTGTTCGTTCAACTTTGCCATTTTGAAGATTCCATATTTTTATCGTTCTGTCCTTAGAACTAGAAATCAAGTACTTTCTGTTTGGTGTAACCAACAAGTCAGTAACGTTGTCTAGGTGTCCTTCGTATGTTTTCATTACTTTACCAAATACGTTGTACTGCGTAATAGTTGGAGCACCTTCATTGGCAATAAAGTAACTTCTTCGATCAATAGAAACACAAGCTGCAGATATTGGCCGTTTAGTAACAACCTTAAGTATTTTCTTTTTAGCTAGGTCATAGGTAATGAAGTTCCCATCGTCTCCAGCACTAAAAATAGTTCTCATTCCAGGTCCGTATATCAACTTGTTTATTTGTGAGTTGTTAATATTCATGAATGAATCTAAGCCAACTACATCCCAACTTGATAAATCATTGAAACCATAGATCGCTAATTTGCCTTCTTGACCGCCAGCAAGCATCTTATATCCATCTCTGCTAAATGCAATGGATTTAACTGCACCATGAAAGTCTTTCAATTCTTGTTGAACTTTGTAGGAACTGTCGTTCGAATAAATAATTAATTTACTATCCCAGCCTCCAGAAACAATATGTGTATTGTCTGGACTAAAGGCTAAGCAACTTACATCATCGCTATGTTTAGCAATAAATGTGTAATCGGTTTGAGCAACACTTGTAAAGGAAGCTAAGAATAAACAATAAATGATACCTCTCATAAGTACTTGCTAATTTACGTTAATTTTTATAAAATAACCACTTGGCTAATTCCTTGTAACTTGGCTTTTTACCATACATCAGGATTCCAGTGCGATATATTTTGCCAGCTAACCATATGGTTCCTAGAATGGTAAGTGCCAAAATAGCCATGGATAATGCTACTTGCATTGGGTCTGGATCGAAGGGAATTCTTGCCATCATTACAATAGGACTAGAAAATGGAATCAGCGATAACCATACTGCAAGAGTTCCATTGGGGTCGTTAATTACTACAGAAAAAGCAATCATCATCGAAAAAACCAATGGCAGCGTTACAGGCAACATAAATTGTTGTGTATCGGTTTCGCTATCAACTGCACTTCCAATTGCAGCAAATAAGCCGCCGTAAAGTAAGTAACCACCAATGAAGTAAAATAGGAAAGTTAAAAATATCTTTAGCAAGGGTAAATCAAAGAAAGAAGCAATAGCCTGTTCTTGGAAACTGTCCATTTGGGCAGCAGCCGGGTTGTTCGCTAAGTCTTGCATTTCACTAGTGTTCAACATTTCGATACCAAAGAAAATACTGATTATGGTCATTAATACACCGCTTAAAACAACCCAAATTCCTATTTGAGTTAATCCTACAGCTGCAATTCCAATTACCTTTCCCATCATTAGTTGAAATGGTTTGACAGTACTTACGATAAGTTCTACTATTCTGTTGGTTTTTTCTTCGATTACCCCTTTCATAACTTGTACACCATACAAAAAGATAAAGAAGTAAATTAGCACAGCGAGGGCCATTCCAAGCATTGTATTTATGCCAATATTACTTGAAGTGATATTGCCGTCTTCGTCGATTTTAAATTCGTTTATTGAAACACGGCTATTGAGGCTATCAATGGTAGCCTGCGAAATGCCCATTTGTTGGAGCTTGTCTACTTTTAGTTTTGCTTTAAAGGCATCTTGAATTTTGTCGTTTTCGGTGACACTCAAATTTTCCCTACTCTGGTAAATAAGTTCTAACTTACTGCCTACTATTCCTTTAATTTCCAAGAGGCCGTTAACCGAATCAGAAGCAACCAATTCTTTAACCGTATAGTGATCCTTGAAAACAAAATTCAATTTTTCGGGATTTTTGACTCCACTTTGAAATGAGTTAGTTGGGTCTAAAACGACAATCGTTTTTTCTGTGCTTCCAACATTTTCATTCATTGCCATCCATCCAATACCAGCATAAAATCCGGCAATGAGCAGAGGAGCAAGAAGCGTCATGATTATGAAGCTTTTTTTCTTTACACGAGACAGGTATTCTCTACTTGTTATTATCCAAATATTATTCATTACTACTCGCTGTTAAAGTTAAAAATACATCTTGCATACTCGGTATAATTTCGCGGTATTCCTTTATGTCAATATCTTGATTGTTAAAGCTTTGAATGCTGTGCTTATCGTCATTGTAACTAAATACCAAGTGATTGATTCCATCTACTTCTTGTTGCTCTTTAATTGTAATATTTGCAAGATTTTTTGTGTCCAGCAAGCCCGCAAACTTCAACTCATATGTATTGTTTTTCAAGCTGTTTCTTACATTAGAAACGGTACCTTGAATTACCAGTTTGGCTTTATTAATTAGTACTACTTCCTCACAAATAGCTTCTACACTTTCCATTCGATGTGTAGATAGCATAATGGAAGCCCCTTCATTTTTTAAGCGAACTATTTCATCTTTGATTAACTGCGTGTTTTTAGGGTCAAAACCCGTGAACGGCTCATCCAGGATGATGAACTTTGGGTTGTGCATTACAGTTACGATAAACTGAATTTTTTGTTGCATTCCTTTACTCAGCTCTTCAATTTTTTTCTTTTTCCAGCTGGTTGCTTCAAATTTATGAAGCCAGTTGTT